>JBQCHB010000023.1:0-9056 GCA_051955075.1 Flavisolibacter sp. | reverse complement strand
AAGCGGAAAGTTCAATGCCCTATCCCAACAAAGGCTTGCCAGTACACCTAAAGCACGGCTTACGGCAAAGAGCACAGTGTAGAATTCATATTCTACCATACCATAGTGTACTAATAAAGCCCCACTATGTGCATCTACATTCGGCCATGGATTTTTAATTTTTCCCAATGATTGTAAAATAGGTGGAACCGTTTCATAAATATTCCAAACGGTTTGCACCAACGGATCATCAGGCATGTGCTTTTTGCCAAACTCCATTTGAGCCGTAAAACGCGGATCGGTTTTGCGCAGCACGGCATGGCCATAACCCGGAACTACTTTTCCCTGGCTTAGGGTTTTCTTCACATATTCGGCAATTTGTTCACTGGAGGGAAGATCAGTTTTTAGTTCCTCTCTCATTTCAAATATCCACTTGATCACTTCCTGGTTAGCCAGGCCGTGCAAAGGACCTGCTAGTCCATTCATTCCGGCTGCATAACTTAAATATGGATCGCTTAAAGCAGACCCCACCAAATGCGTAGTATGAGCTGACACGTTACCACCTTCATGATCGGCATGAATGGTCATGTAAAGGCGCATTAACTCTTTAAAGCTTTCATCCTGATAACCCATCATA
This sequence comes from Flavisolibacter sp., assembly GCA_051955075.1. GTDB lineage: Bacteria > Bacteroidota > Bacteroidia > Chitinophagales > Chitinophagaceae > Flavisolibacter. The sequence continues at coordinate 8,440 of JBQCHB010000023.1, read as the reverse complement.
TGAGCAAAGTTGCCAGCCCAATCCAGCAAGCCATTGGGTTGAATATGGTCGCCATTCTTGTATTTACGCCGATAGATGTAAGCTGCTACACGAGGCAAGCGGGCAATTAAGTCCATCGTATCGTCGAACACGGCGTCCCAATAATCTTTTTTGCTCATGCCAGCAGCGTAACGTTTGGCAAACTGGCTTTCGGTTTGCAACGCCATTATAGCCACTACAAACTGCGTCATTGGGTGCGTTGTTGCCGGCAGTGCTTCAATGGTGGCAAATACATGATTAGGCACATGGCTTCTGCGTTGCCATACAGAAGTTACATGTTGTGCATCGTCGTCGGTGGGCAACTCGCCTACCAGCATTAAATAAAATAAACCTTCGGGCAATGGCTCAGATCCGCCATCTGCCTTTGGTAGTTTCTGTTGTAATTCAGGAATAGAGTAGCCGCGAAAACGGATGCCATCCTGTGCATCCAATAAAGAAGTTTCCGATACCAAACCAGTGATGCCACGCATGCCCTGGTAAATTTGAGACAACTGAACTTCACCAATGATCTTTGTTCCATGTTCTTTCAAAAGGTCTTTAATTTCTGCAGCACGTACGTCAGCTATTTCCTTGAACCTGTCTTTTATCACTCCCATTTTTATGTTTTTTCTTGTTTTGTGTAGGTTAATCGATTGGGAGCCCTAAAGTTATACAATGAGCATGGTGCAGCAAAATATTAAAGCCCCCTGTTCCCCCTGAAGGGGAGACTTAAGTCAATCACACTTTTTGTTATCAGTTAGTTTTTTACCACAGACTCTTCCTTTGCATTTCTCTTTGTTGCTATAACTTCAAGAAGATATTGCTTTATGAAAAGGAAAATGTTTTCAGATGCTAATAGATTATTGTTTAAAAAGCATCCAAACTGCGCAGCCAAAAACATTTACAGAAGAAATTTTTTGGAATTACTAAGAACAACTGAGGACTTTACTTCGGTGCTTTTTTATACAAATAGAAGGCAACAAAAGTGAATACCAGGTTTGGTATCCAGGCAGCCAATATTGGCGGCAGGTTTCCTTTTACAGAAAAAGTAGTTGAAAAACGATCAGAAACAATAAATATAGCAGCGATAACAATACCAATGGCTAGATGCAACCCGCTGCCGCCACGGCTTTTTCTTCCGGCAATAACAGCACCGATCATAGTTAGTAAAAGAACCGTAAATGGTGTAGCTGTTCTGCGATAGATCTCCACTTTCAAAGGGTTCAGACCTTCGGCAGCTCTCATTTCTTCCGTGTGAATATAGTCTGCCAATTCAGGGGTGGTCAGGTTATCCTTGAGATAATTATCTTTTTGCAGTTCTTTTGGTTGAAGCTTCAGGTCAATGTTCATGTCTGGTATTTGGCGTACCGATTCATGTATGCTGTCTAATGTACGCTCTACCACGGTTGTCAGCTTCCAGTTTTTTTTCGTTGTATCCCACTGTATTCTTTGTGCCCGCAGGTTGTAAAACATTTTATTATTACGCACCTTGTTCATAAAAAAACTACCTGCCGATCTTGTAGCAGTATCATAGTTCTTCATACCGATATAAGTAATGGAATCGATCCGGCGGTAAACGCAGTTCCAGCAGCCCGTGCCATTATTGGCAGCCGGACCATTGTAATCAATATAGGTAGCCTGAAAACGGCTGCGGATTTCGTTGGCCCTGGGCAACATGTAGCGGGCAGAAAAAAACAATCCGGCGGCAAAAAATAATCCGCCAATAACATAAGGACGCAGCCAGCGATTATAGGTAACACCGCTTGCCAAAATTGCTATCACTTCTGACTTTAAAGCCATTTTACTGGTAAAAAAAATAACAGCAATAAATACAAACAGCGGGTAAAGCATGCCCCAGATAAAAGGGATAAAGCCGATATAATAGTTCCAAAAAATTTCGCTGGTAGTAAGGCCGGACTTTACAAAATCATCTGTTTTTTCGCTGATGTCAATGGCAACGGCCAGCGTTGTCATAATGAGCATGCAAAAAAAGAAAGTGGTCAAAAACTTTTTCAGTATGTACCAGTCAAGCTTGGTCATCAGGCAGCGAAGTAAGGATATAATTAGAAAATCGATGCAAAAGAAATTGATAAGCTTTTTTTAAAACCTTGCTGGTATGCGGCTTGCAGGTTGTTATTGGTTCCCATTTAACGTCTTCAATTATCAACCATTTTTTATGAAAAGGCATTTGGTTTGTTTAACAGTCTTATTGGTTTCCTGCATTAATAACAATCCTTCGAAAATACAATTAAGCGAAAGCAAACCTCATCAGGCAAAAACAATAGAAAGCGTTGATGAAAGTTCGCCCGACTGCGACCCGCAAAAATGGAAACACGTCTATGATCCTGACAGGCTGGAAGTACTGGAACAATGCAAAGTAGTCAGCGGCATTATTACCGAACGCAATACTGATCCGGATGGCGATGAGCACATGCTACTAAAATTAGATAAAAGGCAGCATCATTTACTAAAGAAGAAAAACAAAACCAAAAAAAATGGCTGCCTGGTGATTGAAGCCGTGTGTGTAAACAACATTACCCGTAAACGGGCTAAGGGTGCATGTAATGGCTACGCCAACAACGTATGGCTGCCAAAAGTTGGCGACCATGTAAAAGTTACGGGCAGCTATGTATTAGACTCGCACAACGGCTGGACGGAAATACACCCGATAAGTAAAATTGAGAAGATGAAGTGAGCAAGCTGTCAGCTTTGAGCTGCGAGGCTTTACGCATTGACTATACTGTTGGTCCCACAACTCGAAGCTTTGCTAAATAGAATTTTTATAAATGAACGGAGCATCGCAACAGAAGTTCAATCAAGGCGCAAAAGCTGACGACAAAAAATATTACAATCTCGTTTTCAACACAGGCACCATTTCATTCTTCCAGCTCAAAAAATCGCCTTCCAAAATATGTTTGCGGGCTTCCCTCACCAGCCATAAATAAAGCGCCAGGTTTTGAATAGATGCAATCGTTAATCCTAAAATTTCGCCGGCTTTAAACAAATGCCTTACATAAGCTTTGCTGTAGTAATGACTGGTTTCACAATCCAGCCCGTCATCAATAGGCGAAAAATCGTTCTCCCATTTTTTGTTGTCAATATTGACAATGCCTTTGGTAGTGAAGAGCATAGCATTACGGCCATTCCGCGTAGGCATTACACAATCAAACATGTCCACCCCCAAAGCGATGCACTCCAAAATATTCCACGGTGTGCCTACACCCATTAGATAGCGTGGTTTATAGGTAGGTAAGTTTTCGCAACACAACTGGCAAATTTCATACATTACCGGCTCCGGCTCTCCTACGCTTAAGCCACCAATGGCATTGCCCATGGCGTTTTTAGAAGCAATGTATTCACAAGAAGCTTTACGCAGATCGTGATGCACGGCGCCCTGTACAATGGGAAACAGGTTTTGTGTGTGCCCATATTTATCTGGCGTGGCATTGAAATGTGTGAAGCACCTGTCCAGCCAGCGATGCGTCAACTTCATAGAGTTCATGGCATACCGGTATTCGGAATTCGCCGGCGGGCATTCATCAAACGCCATCATAATATCGGCGCCAATGGTTCTTTCAATATCCATCACTTTTTCCGGCGTAAACAAATGCCTGCTGCCATCAATATGGCTTTGAAACATAACGCCTTCCTCATTAATTTTTCTGTTAGCCGCCAGCGAAAAAACCTGGAAGCCGCCGCTGTCGGTTAATATAGGTCTGTCCCAGTTCATAAATTGGTGAAGCCCCCCGGCCGCTTCCATAGTTTGCATACCGGGCCGCAAATACAAATGATAGGTATTGCCTAAAATAATATGTGGGTTAATTTCTGCTTTCAATTGCTGCTGCGAAATGGCCTTCACGCTACCAATGGTGCCCACCGGCATAAAAATGGGCGTTTCAATAGTGCCGTGATCTGTGGCAATTTTTCCGGCACGGGCCGCACTGTGTTCATCGGTCTTCAATAAATCAAAAGCTAAGGCGGGCATATTTAAAAATTGGGCTGCAAGATAAAACAGTTTGAAGTTTATAGATTGTGGTTTGAAGTTCTTAGAGTTCAAAGGGAACTTCTTATTGCAGCGCCATGAAAGCCTGAACAGGCGTGGCTAAACAACCAGACTGCTACTTAAAAGAAACTATGTCCTTTAACCATAAACTTCAAACTTTGAACCTCAAACTGCTATATCTTCGCGAGCATGCTTATGAGGTGGGAAGTCATTCTTTTCGGCGCTTTGGCTGCCGTTGCATTGATTCAAATCTTTTATTATCTCTATTTTTTTTGCAGGGTTGCTTTTTATAAGCCAAAGCCAAAAGACAATTCGCAACAGCACCCCGTTTCCGTTGTGATTTGTGCCCGCGATGAAGATGAAAACCTGGCCCGCAATCTTCCGGGGATCTTGGTGCAGGAATATCCTACTACCAATGAAGTAATAGTAGTGAATGACAATTCGCTGGACGATTCCAAATACATTTTAGCCGAACTTCAAAAGACATTCAAAAAACTGCAGATCGTTGATCTTACGCAGGAAGCTAAAATGATCGCTGGTAAAAAGTTCCCTCTCTCTATCGGCATCAAAGAAGCCAAACATGAAATTGTTTTGCTTACCGATGCCGATTGTGTACCCGCCAGCGAACACTGGATGTATAAAATGCAGGACGCTTTTTCCAATGGCATAGAAGTAGCATTGGGCTATGGTGCCTATACAAAGCAGCCGGGCTTTTTAAATAAGGCTATCCGTTTCGAAACTTTTCATACAGCATTACAATATTTTGGTTATGCGCTGGCCGGAAAACCTTACATGGGTGTGGGAAGAAATCTGGCTTACAGAAAAAATCTTTTCTTTCGCAACAAAGGCTTTTCTTCTATCAATCACATTCCCAGTGGCGATGATGATCTGTTCATCAACAAAGTGGCTACTAAAAAAAATACGGCTGTTGTATTAGATCCTGAGGCTTTTACTTTATCTAAGCCCAAACAAACCTGGAAGGATTGGATGCGGCAAAAGAACAGGCATTATTCAACAGGAAAATTTTACAAGTCGTCGCACAAGTTTTTGCTTGGCCTTTACACGTTTTCCTTCTTTTTATTTTATCCTTTGTTTATTGCATCAGCCATTTTTTTTGACTGGCGTTGGAGCTTAATCCCATTAGCTGTACGGCTGATCGTCCAAGCCGTTATTTGGAACAAAGCCATGAAGCGGTTGAATGAAAGCGATTTGTTTTCATGGTTTTTATTTTGGGATGTATGGATGTTTATCTACTACATTATTTTTGCATCGGCATTGTGGAAGAAACCAAAGAAGACGTGGAATTAAACTTCCTTGTCCCTGAAGTAGAGACTTACGTCTTGAAGACTTTTCTACCACAATCATTCTTTTACTCAAAGCTTGTTTTTTATGTATTGAGCTGCATTGCTGCTATCATCTTCCGTTGCGTCGCACACTTCAACGGCTGATAATTCTACTGAACTTGCTGAAGTATCAGCAAGGTGCAAACAGATTTATCAATTTCCACTCTCACCAATATTCAGTTTTTTTGCATAGCCATTTGTAATTATGAACAACGACGAAACAAACAAAGACAGTTCAAATCCGAGTCTTTCCTTCGGGGAGACAGGAGGAAAATACTTTTCTGATTTTACATCCAAACAATTAGAACAATTCAACGCTTTGGGAGAATTGTATAAAGAATGGAATGGTAAGATCAATGTGATTTCGAGAAAAGATATTGATAGTTTATATGAAAAGCATGTACTGCATTCATTAAGCATTGCCGCCGTTTTTGATTTTCCGGCAGGATTGGAAATCGTTGATATTGGTACAGGTGGCGGTTTTCCAGGTGTGCCGTTGGCCATTTTCTTTCCGGATATAAAATTTCATTTAGAGGACAGCATTGGAAAAAAATTGAAAAACATTGAAGCTGTAAAAGATGACATTGGCTAATCAAATGTTAATACGCAGCATATACGTGCAGAAGAAATCAAAAACCGAAAATTTGACTTTGCCGTAAGCCGTGCCGTAGCACCACTGAAAGACCTGCTGCGCTGGAGCAAGCCCCTATTGAAATCCGCAAGCTATAAGTTGCCAACTGCAGATGGAGAAGAAACGTTTTTAAAATCTGGATTGATTTGTTTGAAAGGCGGAGACCTGGCACAAGAAATTTCAGAAAGTGGTGCAAGGCCAAAAATGATTGAGATCAGCAATCTGTTTAATGAGGCGTATTTTAAAGAAAAGTATTTGCTTTACGTGCCGAAATAGTCTGAACCATGATTTGGATAGATTAAATAGATTTAGCAGGAAAAGAAAAAGAGTCTTCAACTTCTTGAAGACTCTTTTTTTATAATGAACGTTTTAATCTCCTCATTAATCCTAAAAACCTCCCGAAATCTATGTTCAGGCTACCACTTCAACTCCAATTTATTATTCTTCCTGTCCACATCAGCCATTCTATACGAAGGATCAATTTCAACAGAAACAATATCCGTTAATTTCCTGTTGGTAGAAATCTCGTAAGTAGCGTTTGTCCACTTCCATGCATCGTACACTTTTCTTGGCGACTGTCCTTCTTCAGCAGGTTTTTCGCCAAACATCAAATACATAGGAACATAATGCCATTCGCTGCTGCCGTCTTTAAAAGTCACCTTCACATCAACAGGCATAGGCATTAAACCAATATCCCGCAAACGAATATTAGTGGCACCGCCGGCTTCCCATAAACTGTCAATACTGTAATCAATAGTTTTGGTGGAGCTAACCCAATATTCCTTATACCAATCTAATTGAATGCCACTAACTTTTTCAGCAAGACGAATAAAATCGCTAGCGTTTGGATGTTTGAAATGCCATTGGCGATAATATTCCAACATAATTTTATCACGAACGTCCGCACCTGCAATGTAGCCGAGTTGCTCAACAAAAACGCCACCCTTTGAATACGCTGCATTGCTGTATGCATAATTGGTGTTATAATGATCGGCATGCGTTGTCATGGGTTCTTCTTTTCCACTTTTGGCCAGTGCCAGATAACCACGATAAATGCCCTGGTGATAGGCCGGTGGCGCCATAGCTGCTGAATCAGATTTCCGCAAGGCATCGGGATTGTTGGCTAATGCCTTTCTTGTTACTTGCTCACGATAATATTCCTCTACCCTATCCGTAGCCCACTCTGTAAATCCTTCATCCATCCATGGATATTCTGATTCGTTAGTACCTAATTGCATTTGATACCAGGTATGCATCCACTCATGAAATGCCGTTCCTAAACTTGGGCCAACGATCATTGTACAGTTAGGATATTCCATACCACCATCTCCGCCATGAATAAATGAATATTGCTTGTATGGATAATCGCCAAAGGTTTTTTTGATGTAAGGAAAAACAATTACAGCCGCATCAGCCACTGTATTCCATTGTGCATCCCAGTTGGCCGCGTATTTATTGAAGTCATTATTATAAGTCGCTCTTGCAGCATTGCTCATGCTTTCAAAAGTTTCTTTGGAAGGCTGCGCATTGTATAATACGTTAATGGTAGGCCCATTCGGAATTTGCCGAACCAGGTGTTTGTATTCTGCATCGGCTGCCCAGGCAAAATCATGCACATTAGGTGCTACAAAATGCCAGGTCAATTTATCGCCGGATACTTTTGAAGCTTTTGCATTTTTATTCTGATAACCAAAACCTACTTCATTTGGATTGGCGATATAACCACTGCCGCCTAACAAATATTTTTTATCAATATTAATAGTTACATCATAATCGCCCCACACGCCGTAGAACTCGCGGCCCACATAAGGCGTAGGATGCCAGCCTTCATAATCGTACTCACACAATTTTGGATACCACTGTGTCATGGTATAACGCACTAAAGTATAGGGATTGTCTCTACCACTACGACGCACCTGTAAAGGCACTTGTGCATCCCAATCCATATCGAATGTAACTTTTGATTTGGGAAGAATGGGCTGATCAAGCATTACTTCCAAAATAGTTTCATGCAATTTTGTTTTTTGCTCACGTCCATTCATTTTTATAGAAGAAACTTTTTCATAGCCAATTTCATCAGGCTTTAAATTCAAAATCCGATCTTCCACACGCGGGTCCCAATCCTGAATTTCTTCTCCGCTGCGGCTTCTGCCCAATATAATGCTTCCCTGTCTTCTGCTGCGTTCGTCCATCATGCTGCCTGGCTGAAATGCATTCCAGTATAAATGAAAGAATACACGACGCAAGGTATCCGGTGAGTTGTTCCAATAATCAATGGTTTGTTTGCCTTTGTACTGATTGGTTTGCACATTCATGTCAACATTCATGGTATATTTTACACGTTGCTGCCACCGATCTGGTTGTGCATGTACACTAAAACTTGCAAAGAGGAGAAAAAAGAGAAAAAGGTAAAAAGGTTTTTTAATCATAGTAAGAATTGCTTTT
>JBQCHB010000022.1:0-5851 GCA_051955075.1 Flavisolibacter sp. | reverse complement strand
AATAATCTGAATTCTTATTTTCTCTTTTCACTTAACCGCGGTCTGACCTTCAGTACCGACCGTTACAATTTTCCCATCAGCTAATCAGCACATCAATCATTCACTTCTCAAATTCTTCACAGGATTAGCTATCGCTGCTTTTATCGCCTGGAAACTCACTGTTAGTAAAGCTATCAAAAGAGCGAGCAAAGCAACCACTACAAAAATCCACCAACTAATATGAATTCGGTAAGCAAAGCTTTGCAGCCATTTATTCATTGTATACAGGGAAACAGGTAATGAAATGATTGTAGCAATACCCACTAACCACATAAAATCTTTTGACAACAATTGCACAATGTTTATGACGTTTGCGCCAAGTACTTTACGGACACCAATTTCCTTGGTACGTTGTGTAACAATAAATGCTACCAAACCAAATAATCCAAGACATGCTATAAACACCGCAAGTATGGTAGAAATCATAGCGATAGTACCCTGTTTTTTTTCTGTATCGTATTGCCTGTCAAAATTCTCGCTGAGTATATGGTAGTCTGCCAGGCTCTCTTTATCAAACTGCTTGTAAATTTTATCGACGTAAGCAAGGCCTTGTGATATTTTTCCATCGGCAAACTTAACATACAGGTTGTCCTGCATACTTGATGTGGCGGGCAGAACCATTACCAATGGCTCCACTTTATGCTGTAATGAATAAGTATGAAAATCTTTCACAACACCGACAATAGTTCTCTCTAAAGTAACCGTATCCTCAACCTTGAATTGCAGATGCTTACCAATAGCACGTTTCCAACCTAACTTTTTCATTAGTGTTTCATTGATTAATGCCGATCCATATTTATCAGATTGTATTGAATCTGAAAAATTTCTTCCTTCCAGCATTTTTATATCCATCGTCGGGATATAATCAGGGTCAATCATAAGTTCCTCTGCCATGGTAGTAGCAGTTGAAAAGCTTCCGTCCTTTTCTTCAAACCTGTACCCCATCCCGCCAAGATCATTATTTCCAATGGGATTTCCTGCCGATGCAACGCCTTGTATCGCCGAACTTTGAAGCAGCCGGTTTTTTATGGCGGGTATTTGATTTCGTACATTCCTGTTATCAATATGGAAAGTAATCACCTGATCTTTATTAAAGCCAAGGTTACTATTCGAAACATATTGCAATTGCTGGTAAATAACGATAGAACTGAAGATCAATACCACGCTGATGGCAAACTGAAATATCACCAATGATTTACGAAATATTATGCCTGAATTTCTGAAGCCGGTTTGCCCTTTCAATGCGGGAATAGTTTTGAAATTAGCAAGGAATATTGAGGGATAAACCCCCGCAATTGCACCTGTAACAATTGAGAATAGCAGCAATACAAAAAGCGTTGTCGCAATTCCAAAATTCCAAATGGTTAAAGATTTACCCGTAAGCTGGTTAAACAGCGGGAGCGTTAGGTGCACAATAATTACGGCAAGAACTGCAGCGATACAAGTTATCAATACCGATTCTGTTATGAACATTCCGGCGATATTTATTTTGCCGGAACCAATTACTTTACGGATGCCTATCTCTTTTACTCTTGATGAAGAGCGTACTGTTGCAAGATTGACATAATTAATAATGGCAATGATCAAGATAAGTGCACCTATCGCAATAAGAATATATACACTGCTCTTGCTGCCGTTGTTGCTTAATTCATAACTGAGATTCGATGTCAGATGAATTGAAGTTAACGGCTGTAACTCCAGCTTATAATCATTTACCTTGATCAGTTTTTGAATATTCTGCTGCGCAAACCGCGAAAGTTTATTTTCAAACGCACTAAAATCTGTGCCTTTTTTTAATAATAAATAAGTGTACACATGAAAGTTTTGCCATCCGTCAGCGTCAAGGCCGTTTGCAACGGAACGTACCGCACTAAAACGAAGATGGGAATTCGTCGGAATATCTTTTATAATACCTGTAACCTTGTTAGGATAATCATTATCAAAATAAACGGTTTGGCTTAGAGCCTTCTCTGCAGAACCAAAAAGTTTATTGGCTAAACTTTCGGTTATAACAATCGTTTGAGGTTTTTGCAACGCATCTTTTGCTGAGCCATACAAAAAATGATAAGAGAATATTTTAAATAAGCTGTTGTCTGCAAATACAATATCGTTCTGTTTTAATTTTTTATCATTGTAAGTTATAACACCGCCACCTTCCGGATCAATACGCACTGCGTCTTCAATTTCCGGGAAGGCTTCTTTTAATGCGCCGGCAAACGGAGCTGAAGTCGTAGCCTGGTGCAGATCATTCCCATTCCATTTTGAATGTTGTACCACACGGACAATTCTATCTGCATTTTGATTGTAACGGTCGAAACTTAATTCATCGGCAACAAATAAAAAGATCAGCCAAAATGCGGCAATACCAATCGCAATGCCAAACACATTTATGATACTGTACATTTTGTTTCGAAATATACTTCTCCATGCGGTCTTGAAATGAATTTTAAACATTTTATTTCCTTTTATTCATGATCGCTGTCTAATAAACCTGTCTACCGGCAGCAGGCCAACAAAGAATTATTATTCCTGTTTTCTCCATTAGCATATTAGCTAATCATCACATTAGCTAATTAAAATCATTCACTTCTCAATCCCTTTACAGGATTAGCCATGGCTGCTTTTATCGCCTGGAAGCTGATTGTTATCAATGCCAGTAAAATCGCCAACATCCCGGCAAGTAAAAATGTCCCCCAACTGATATTAATACGATACGCAAAATCCTGCAACCACTTATTCATGAAATACCATCCGACCGGTGAGGCGATCAATAATGAGATCAAAACGAGCTTTATAAAATCCTTTGATAAAAGCATGATAACTCCGTTAGTACTTGCACCCAATACTTTCCTGATCGCTATTTCCTTTCTTCTTCTTTCGGCCGTGAATGCCGCCAGTCCGAATAAGCCAAGACATCCAACAAAAATGGCAATGCCGGTAAATATTGAAAGCAGTGATTTTAATTTATCTTCCGAACGATACATCTCCTGAAAATTCTCATCAAGAAATTTATATTCTATTGGATATTCAGGCGTGAAATGGTTCCAGATATTTTTCACTTCATTGATTGTGGTGCCCATATTTGCCGCTTTCATTTTAACCGCAACTTTCCATGCAGCATCCGGGAAAATCTGGAGGACCGTTGTCTCCACTTTATCATACAAGCTTTTATAGTTAAAGTCTTTCACTACGCCGATCACCTGTCCTGTTTTTAATGAATCCGGATTTTTATTGTTCCAGACATGCCATGATAATTTTTTTCCCAAGGCATTTTGCGGTGAACCGAATCCGAGTTGCTTCACAGCCGTTTCATTTATGATCCATGCATGATCTTTATCCATGCTCATCGATTTTGAAAAATCTCTTCCCGCCACTAATTGTAATCCCAGCGTTTTGATATAATCGTAATCGACCATTAGCTGTGTCGCGGATTGCTTCACTTCCTGTCCATTTTTAGGAACGATAATTTCATCTCCTGCAACAGCATCGCCGGGAAAACCATAGCCGATCGAAACAGAACTAACGCCCGGCAGCTGCAACAATTCATTTTTAAATATTTCATCATTTTTAAACATGTTATCGCCACGCATGGGGAAAAACATTATCTGGTATTTGATAAAACCAAGGTCTTTATTATGCAGGTAATTTACCTGCCTGAAAACAATAACGACGCTGATAATTAATAAAACAGATAAAGTAAATTGTACAACCACAAGAGCATGGCGTAACCAGGGGGTTTTTCCGGCCGCCTGGTCGGTAACAGTGCCTTTTAGAACTTTTAAAGGCTTGAAATTTGACAACACAAGTGCCGGATAAAAACCTGCCAGGATTCCTACCGTTAAAGTAAGCATGACAAATAATAACATCACAAAAGGATTGGCAAACAAAGCCAATGAAATGTTTTTTCCGGTAAACTGGTTGAGCCACGGAAGAAGCACAATGCTGGCGGCAATAGAAACCAGAATGCTGATAAAGGTGAGAAAAACGGTTTCACCAATGAATTGAAAAATGAGTTGTTTTCTGTCTGCGCCAATCGTTTTTCTTACACCAACTTCTTTGGCGCGTTGCAATGATTTTGCCGTTGCCAGGTTGATAAAATTGAAGCAGGCAATCAATAAGATAAAAATCGCAATAATGGTAAGGGCGCGAACATAGGTGATATTTCCTCTTTGCGCCAGATCATATTTGAAATTAGCGGAATAGAGATGAATCTTTTGCAAAGGCTGAAACACCGGTTTGTTGGAACTTTGCGTTTCCTTCATGAAAGAAGCTGACTTTTGTTTTACATCGGCCCGGAACCTGGATTGCAGTAAAGGGACATTGGTTCCTCTTTTTAATTTTACATAATTATAAAACTGTTGCCATTGCCAGCTTTGCATTCGCTCAGGTGGTATGTGAGCAGCCGCTAACGGAACCAGGTAATTAAATTGCATGTGAAACTTTGGATTTTTTACAAATACACCTTTTATGGTAAAAGGCGTTTTGTCCATCAACAATTGTTTACCTACAGGATTCGCATTGCCAAAAAATACATTGGCCATATTTTCAGAGATCACAATTGAAGAAGGATCGTTCAATGCTTTTAAAGGAGTACCATACCGGAACGTTAGCGGAAATACATCAAAGTAAGTGGAATCAACATAATAACCATCTTGTTCGTAGATCTTTTTGTTACCGGCTTCGAAAAGTGTTTTGTTTTCAGGCTGCATTAATACTCTTGCTGTTTGTTCTACTTCCGGAAAATCCTGCTTTAAGGTAGTGGCAAACATGGGAGGAGCCGGAGCCCTGTCTTCGCTGCCTTCATTATTTGTGTAGTGATTGTAAACACGGTAAACCTGGTCGCCGTCGGGAAGAAATTTGTCGTACTGATTTTCATCCCAAACAAAAAGGCCAATCAAAATACAGGCGGTAAAACCTAAGGTTAAGCCTGCAATATTGATAAATGAAAAACCTTTGTGGCGGGTAATATTTCTGAAAGCAATTTTAAAATAATTCTTTATCATTTTATTTTCGTTTATTCATAACTGTTATATACAATAAACCTGTCTACAGTAAAACAACAAATAATTAATATTTCTATTTTTTCATTAGCATAGCTAATCCGTACATTAACTAATATTCATTCGCTTCTCAAACTCTTTACAGGATTCGCTATTGCCGCTTTTATAGACTGAAAACTGATAGTTATCAAAGCGATCAGTAAAGCAGTAACACCTGCAACTACAAATATCCACCAGCTTATCTCAATCCTGTATTTATAATTCTGCAGCCAGCTATGCATCATCCACCATGCGAGTGGAAATGCGACAAGGCATGAAATAAATACCAATAGTAAAAAGTCTTTCGATAATAATGTGGTGATGTTGGTTATGCTGGCGCCCAACACTTTTCTAACGCCTATTTCTTTTACTCTGCGTTCTGCCGTATAAACTGCTAACCCAAATAAGCCCAAACAGGAAATGATAATAGCCAACATGGCAAATACCCGTGAAAGCTTGCTTATCAATTGTTCATTCTGAAACATCTGGTTAAACTGATCGTCAACAAAATGATAAGTAAAAGGGTAGGAGGGATTATCCTTTTTTAATACGATTGCAATTCGTTGTATGGCATGTTCAACATCGGCGTTTTGTTTTAAACGTACATACATATTTGAAGCGTCCCGTATGTTCACACAAAAGAACATTACAGGGTCGGGCTTGCCATACATATCGCCATACACATAATCATTCACTACGCCTGCCACATTTGCAACTGTGCCGCTGGTATCGCCATCCCAATGTAATGTTTTGCCGACAGCGCTGTTGCTGCC
>JBQCHB010000021.1:0-7760 GCA_051955075.1 Flavisolibacter sp. | reverse complement strand
TTTGTGAAAACAAAGCCCGTCCATTTAATTCACCAAAAATGAACTAATTATGAGGTATTTACCGCCATAAAGTTGGCGAAAGAAAATGGGATAAAGGCTTTTAGCACATTAGAACTTCATTAGAATCGGCGAACGATCAATGTTCCTTCCATACCACTTAATAAATGAAAAGCCTCCGTTAAAACAGAGGCTTAAACCAACCGGGTACATGAAAAACACCATTACTGGCGACTACTTACTACCCACATCTGAACTTTCTTTGGAATTATCTTTTTCCAAAATTTCGATATAACGTTTGGCATCTGCATTGGCAGGATCAACTTCCAACACTTTTTGGAAATAGCCAACCGCCTCGGGATAATCTTTTTCTGTATTGGCTTCGTAAGCGGCCAGGTAGCCATAAGCCTCCACCATCCATTTTTTATAATTAGTGTTAGCTGTATCGGTTGCCATTACCTCTATTAACTTTTTGTAATAAGGTATGGCCGTTCCGTTTGCCATTTCTTTATCAAGCGATGCATTGCTCCTGGCCTGCCAGTAATACCCAAAACTTTGTTCGGGATATTTGGCAACATATAAGCCAAAAACCGAATCGGCCATAGCATAGTCCTGCGAGAGGAAATAAGCAAGCCCCCAATTAAACAGGTCAACATTAGTAGCATCGTCGTTGCCGGCGTAATATTTATTCAACCATTTAGCCTGCTGTGCATAATCTTTCTTGCTCTTGGCAAGGGCCGCCAGGTTTTTGTAATATTTATACAGCGCTGTAGAATCCTTTTGCAGGCCTGCCGCTTTTTCATAAAACACTAAGGCCGAATCTTCTTTACCGGGCAATACGCTGTACAGTCCCGCCATGGTTTCAAAATCTTTTGCTATCAGGTTGCTGTCCTGTTCTTTGCTAAAATATTGCTGCATATAACTTACCGCCTGGGCTGAGTCTTTTTTCTCTTCGTAGCTATAGGCCAGTAATTTGTAAATACGGGGTTTCAGTTCCTGTCCCTGCGATGCCATCAAGGCATTGGCTTTTTGAATCGCCTTGTCATACTCTTTATTCAGATACAATAAATCGGTAAGATCATAATCGTTTTGAATACTGGCATCGGCTTTAGCTACATACTGCCTGTAATAGTCAAAGGCTTTAGGAACATCTTTGTAAAAATTATACGTGTACAATTGGTACAGCGAAGGTGCATAGTTGGCATCGGCAGCTATGGCTTTGGAGAAATAATCTACATACAGCTCTGGATTTTTTTGTGTCAGGAAGATCTCTCCTATTTTGTGATAAGCAGCTGCATAGTTTTCATTTTTTTCCAAAGCTTCTTTGTAAGCTTTGTAGGCTTCTGACCCGTTATTTACTTTTCTGTAAGCATCACCCAGGAGTACATTCCACGCAGCATTCTTCTTGTCTCTTTTAATAGCTTTATTAATAAGTTCCACCGCATAATTGGCATCGCCATTTTTACTCAGCACATGTGCTTGCGCTACAGCACCTAAAATGTTTTCGTCTTTTTCCTTTGTTTGCTTTAAAGCTTTGTTGAAATAAATGGCAGCACTGTCCTTTTTATTTTCGTTTAAAAGCACTGCACCATAAGCTACTTCGTAATAAGGCTGCTCAAAAACGCTTGCCGGCGCCAGGTGCAAACTGTCCGCTGCTTTGGCGAGTTTATCTTCTGCCAGGTAAGACGCTGTTAAGCCATACCAGGCTTGCGCATTGTCCGGCTGTTGCTTCAATACATTATGGAAACTATTTTCTGCACTTTGATAACGTTCGTAATAATAAAATTGGTTACCCTCCTGCACCGACTGCGCATTTAGCGCCTCCGCCGCCATAAATAAACTGGTAAAAAGAAGTATGCTTTTCATGTTTTTGATTTTAATATTAAATGATTAGTCAAGATGGTGAACTGCCAACACCTGCACCTTGGAAGCCGGCGGCAGTACGTCGGAAATATGTTTGTTCATCCATCCAAGTCTTGTTTCGGAAGTTGGATGTACCAATAAAATATCGGCATTCACTTTTTCGGCGTACATCAATATGGCCTTAGCCTTATTACTTCCATGCACTACGGCATATTCTACAGGGCAGTGCAAAATATCTTTCAGCCATTGGTACACTTTTAATAAGGCAGGCGCTGAAAATCCTGCGGGCACATTATCGCCATTGACAAAGCTCACGAGGTGCACTTTCAATTTGCTTTTTTTGCATAAAGCAGCAATCGTTTCCATTTTAAGTTTTGGAATATCTTCCGACACAGGTACCACCAGCGTTTTGATCTTGCTGTGCAAAGAGCCTGGTTTTACAGTAAGCACGGCACTACCGGTTGTTTCTGCCAGCTCACTGGTAATGACCGTATTTAAAAAAGGAAACCAGGAATGATTTGATTTTTTACCGATGACGATGAGGTCTGGTTTTAGCTCTATGGCTTTTTCTTCAATGCTTAATTGTATGGATGAATGCCGCTGTATCCAATTGCATACGGCATGGGGCGTAGCCATTTGAATACTGCTTTTCCATTGCATCATCATTTCATCAGGCGAAGGCGAAGCAAAAGGCAGATCAAGCTTTTTATTATCGGTCAGTAAAAAACCAGGTCTTGCATTATTGGCTACATGCAATAAATGAATGGTAGCACCATCCTTATCCGCCACTTCCAGCGCCTTGTTGATAGCTACTTCTGTGTTTACAGAAAAATCTACCGGTACTAATATGGTTTTGAATGAAAACGACATGTGTGCTTTAAAAACATAAATCTATAATGCCTTTATTAATGATTGATTAGGGCAGCATTAGAATGCTATTAGAAGTTGAAACTGCTGAATATGAAGTTTGTAAATTGCCTGCGTACAGTTGATCTGTTTACAAGTTCAAAGTCATTTGTATCTTACATAGTTACTGTTGGCGGTGAGCCATGAACCATGAACCATGAACTATTAACCCTAAACATTACCACGTGGACGAACGTAAAATATTGATAGTAGAAGATGAGCAAAAAATAGCTGACACCTTAAAGCTTGGGCTTAGTGAAAACGGCTATTATGTAGAAGTAGCTTACGATGGCAACATTGGATTAAAGCTTTTTGAAACACATCCTTTTAGCCTGGTAATACTCGATATCAATTTACCCGGCATCAACGGTTATGAATTGTGCAAAATCATAAGAGCCAAAGACCCGCATATTCCTGTTATCATGCTTACAGCTTTAAGTTCGCTCAACGATAAAATTGAAGGCTACGATGCCGGCGCAGACGACTACATCATCAAGCCTTTTGAATTTAAAGAGCTGCAAATGAAGATACGTGTACTGCTGAAACGCACCATGGATCAGCATTTGCCGGTAGGCAATGTGTTAAAGGCCGGTGATCTTGAAATGAATTTAGACAGCAAGGAAGTGAAACGTGAAGACCAGCCCATCAATCTTACTGCCAAAGAATTTCAATTATTGGAGTATCTTTTACGTAACAAAAACAAAGTGGTTTCCAGGGCCGATATTGCAGTGAATGTTTGGGATATTGATTTTGACACCAATACCAATGTAATAGATGTGTACATCAATTATGTTCGCAATAAAGTGGATAAACCTTTTAGTCAAAAGCTGATTCAAACCCAGGTGGGCATGGGTTATATTTTAAAAGAAAATGGTTGACCTATGCCTGTACGCCTGCGCATTACTTTTTTGTTTTCGTTGCTTGCTTTTTTTATCCTCAGCATTGTTTGCGGCAGCATTTACTATTTTTCTTACCAGCAAAGGATTGATACCATTAAAGGAAGATTGATTAACCGGGCCATTACCACGGCACGCCTGCTGAGCCAAAGAGAAATATTTACCAAAGAGCTGGTGCAGCGTATTGACTCGTCCACTACCCTTTCCTTAAAAAACAAAGTGGTAGAAGCTTATAATTATCATAACAAAAGGATCTATAATTACAGAGATGCCCCTGGAGATAGCTTGCGCCTCACACAAAAAATACTGGACAATGCACGGTTTAATGGAAGTTATTTTTTTGTTGATGGTAATAAGGAAGCAATAGCCTATCACTATACAGACCGTAATAACAGGATCGTTGTCATTACTGCAGGTGAAGACGTTGACGGTAAAAATAATTTAAGAGGCCTGTTGAAGATCCTGGTGCTGAGCTTTTTGGTAGGAAACATTTTTGTTTTGGTCAGCGGTTATATTTTTTCTGCAGGCTTGCTAAGGCCCATCAAAAAAATAAGCGAGGATGTTGCAGAAATTTCTGCGCAAAATCTTACGAGGCGCATTCAAACAGGCGCCACCCGCGACGAGTGGTACCAGCTATCACACACCATGAATGAATTGCTAAACCGCCTGCAGGAAAGTTTTGAATTACAAAGCCGGTTTATATCTAATGCATCACACGAACTATCCACGCCACTCACTTCTATTTCCAGCCAATTGGAAGTAGCACTGCAGCGCAACCGCGACGCTGCCGAATACCAGGCCGTTATGCAATCTATTTACCAGGATGTACAACACATGATCAAGCTGACCCAAACCCTGCTTGAATTTGCAAAAGCATCCGGCAACAGCGGCGGGCTGGAGATCAACCTTGTAAGACTGGATGAAATTGTTTTGGGGCTGCCTGCCGAAGTAGTGAAGATTGATCCTTCGTATTCCGTAGTGCTGCAATTTGAAGACCTGCCGGAAGATGAGGGAAAATTGTTTGTGTTTGGCAATGAAGCCTTGCTATCCACCGCCATTAAAAATATTGTGATCAATGCCTGCAAATATTCCGATGACCACCGTGCCCAGGTGAGCCTGCAGGCACAGGAAAACGACCTGTTCATTTCTGTCAAAAACAAAGGCAATGGTATTCCGCAGGAAGAACTGGAAAGCATCTTTCAGCCTTTTTACAGGATTGAAGAAAACCGTACGGCTGGCGGATTTGGATTAGGATTGTCCCTGGCCAAACGCATTATCAAATTACACAAAGGTCTTATACAGGTAAGCTCTGAAATGGGAGAAGAAACAACATTTATTATCCAGCTTCCCGCAGCACAGTCTTTACAGCCTTTATAATTCTAATCTCATTCTAATCTCACATTAACAACCCTCTAAACGGCATTTGAGAACTTGCACCTAGTGATAGTCCCGTGAACATTCCATTATTACCGGATTGTTTCTACTCATTATCGTGTCGGAATTTTTATATAGTCAAAAGGTCGTATCAAAAGAGAACCGGGAACTATTGGTACAGAATGATTCTGTGTTATCTGTTAACATCGAACTGAAAATGTCTTGCGGCAACACTAGCCAAAAAAGCCACGTGTCAATTTAAAACGCAGTAATTATGAACCCTTTCACCATACAAAAAATCCTTGTACCACTTGATCTCAGCCAAACTTCATTGAATGCTTTGGATACTGCTGTAGCACTTGCAAAAAAACACAACGCCACCATACTGCTTCTCAACGTGATCGAGCCTGTTTTACATACAACTGATGAAACCAATTTACACGTGGATGAACTGACCAATTCGGCTAATGTGCTTACGGCTTTGGCTGGAACTATTCAACAGGAAAGCTGTATAAAAACCAAGATCATTCAATCGGAAGGTAACGTTACGGAAACCATTATAAAAAATTCTCTCTTACACCGCTCCGATCTTATTGTAATGGGTACGCATGGCGCTTCGGGCTTCAGAAGCGGGTTTATTGGCAGCAATACTTATAACGTTACAAAACATTCTTCCTGTCCTGTGCTTATTGTACCGCCCAACAGGAAATATCTTTCTTTTAAAAAAGTTGTATTTCCTGTAAGGCCTATAACCGGTGCTTTATTACGCTATGATGTTGCCTGTCACTTCTTATCATCTTCATCATTTATGGATGTACTGGGCCTGTCTTATGGAACGGTTGAGCGGCAAACCAGTTTGCTGGAAAAAGTAATTGAAGAAATAAAAGAACAATTAGAAACAGACAAAGTAAAAACCAGGCCCGTATGGGGAATGGGTCTATCCATTGCAGAAGATGTTTTGGTATATGTGCAGCAAATCAGTCCCGATCTCGTTATTGTTACTTCGGTTCTGGACGTTGTAACCAAGCCTGATTTTTTAGGGCCACATACGCAGAAGATCCTTAACTGTTCTAAAGTACCTGTGCTCTGCATTAAAAGAGTTGGCATACCGGTGCTGTCTTAAGCAAAAACATTGATGCTTTAAAAAACTATCAATCCGTACTTAGGCTAAGCGGCGCTGAAGGAACAACTATTAAATGATTCATTCCTTCAAGCAAGGAAATGACCATTTGCGGCGTATGCAAATTGTAGTGTGCATAAGATGCCTCAGCCCCAACTTTGATGGTAAAACTATTTTTCCTTTGTGCCAATTGCTTAAACATATCTTCGTCTGTTTTGTCATCGCCAACGGCAAAAATGAAATCATATTCACTCCTGTCCAGTATTTTTTTTATAGCCGTTCCTTTATCTGTACCGCTGTTGCGTACTTCTATAATTTTATTGCCTGTAAGCACTTCTAATTGCCGGTGATGTGTGTATTCGCTTAACTCACTCATCAATTCCAATGCTCTTAATTTTCCCTGCTCTGCATTGGCGTTGCGATAATGCCAGACAATGGAAAAATCTTTTTCTTCAACAAAGCTGTTAGCACAACGCCGCACATACATTTCCATAATATGGTGCACCTGCTGTTTCCACTCACTTTGCGTATGCACCTGTGTTACCCAGTTTTTATTTTTCCATTTAAACCTGGCACCGTGTTCCGAAATAAGATTTACAGGCATGTTACCAAAATATCTGTCAAGCCAGGCGCTGTTACGGCCACTAATTACAAATACATCATTCCCCTCTTTTGTGGACAAACCTTCTATCAAATGCAATAAAGACCTGTCGGGAACAGCCATATCGGGATTGGTGGCAAACGGAACCAGGGTGCCGTCATAGTCCAGCAACAGCAATCGCTTTTTTGCACTGCGGTAAGCATCGTACAAATCGCGTTTCGATAAATGATCTATAAACTTCACCTGAAAACTATCTTGCTTCTGTTTAATATTTTTTAACTCAGTCATAAAATCATCAGCCCATATTTGTACATCATAATTTTTAATTCTTGTTTGCATGGTTTCCATGCGCATGGCCTGCTCCTGTTCATCCATTTCCAAAGCTTCTTTTATTTTGTGAGCTATTTCCAGCACATCGTTTGGATTGATGGTAAGAGCTTCAGTTAATTCTCTTGCAGCACCAGCCATTTCGCTTAACACCAGCACACCTTTTTTATCTTTCCTGCTGGCTGCAAATTCTTTT
The DNA here is from genome assembly GCA_051955075.1 of Flavisolibacter sp. Classification (GTDB taxonomy): domain Bacteria; phylum Bacteroidota; class Bacteroidia; order Chitinophagales; family Chitinophagaceae; genus Flavisolibacter. The sequence continues at coordinate 480 of JBQCHB010000021.1, read as the reverse complement.
GCCACCAGGTTCATTCCATCACGCAATGGCGTTATCAAGGCCAGGTCGCAAGATGTATACAAAGCAACCATTTCCTCGAAAGGCAAACTATTATAGCGATAAATAACGGGCTGCCAGTGAATGCTGCCAACACGGCTGTTGATCTGGCTGATCATTTCATCGATGATACGTTTTCTTTCAGCGTATTTTGGAATGGTATCTCTTGATGGCACAATAACCATGATGAACACAACCTTGTTGCGATACTCGGGATTTTGCAACAAAAACAATTCAAATGCTCTTAAACGGTTGTGCACTCCTTTTGTGTAATCAAGCCGGTCTACAGAAAAAATGATTTTCTGGCCTTTAATTTTTTCAAGCAAAGACTCCCGCATGCTTACTACCTTTTGGTCATCGAAAGCATTGTTGAAGTGCATATAATCAATGCTGATGGGAAACACATCTACCTTGATCAAACGGTTGTCGTAGCGAAGAACGTTG
>JBQCHB010000020.1:0-2563 GCA_051955075.1 Flavisolibacter sp. | reverse complement strand
TCTTTATGGCTGTCCGACATGCAACAGGCAAAAGCAGAAGCTGTCCAATCTCATAAATATATTCTTCTCAATTTTTCCGGCTCCGATTGGTGTGGTCCTTGCATACGTATGCACAAGGAGATTTTTGATTCAGAGGCATTTGAAAAATATGCTTCTAAAAATCTTGTTTTGGTAAATGCAGATTTTCCACGTTTGAAAAAAAATCAATTATCCAAAGAGCAAACCAAACAGAATGAGTCGTTAGCCGATCAATATGATAAGGATGGAAAGTTTCCCTTCACTGTTTTATTAGATACACAGGGAAAAGTTTTGAAATCGTGGGAAGGTTATCCTGCTAATGAAACACCGGCACAATTCATCGACGACGTAAACAGCGTTGTTCATGCAAAACCTTAATACAACATCGTTATTTCTACAAAAACGTGTGTTAAAACTCATGGGTAACCGTTTTGAGATAAGCGTTGTTACCGATGATAAGAATTGGGCAGAAAAACAAATAGATAAAGCTCTAAATGAAATCAGCCGCATTGAAAAACTGCTTACTACTTTTAACGAAAGCAGTCAGACAAATCAAATTAATGCCAATGCAGGAATAAAACCTGTAGCGGTTGATAAGGAAGTTTTTGATTTGATCAGGCGATCCTTAAAAATTTCTGCACTTACACAAGGCGCTTTTGACATCAGTTATGGTTCTATTGACAAACGCTTTTGGAAATTCGACATCCACATGACTGTCCTGCCCGATAAGGAAATTACTAAACGATCCGTGCAATTGATCAACTACAGAAATATTATATTAGACGAAGAAAACTGCACGGTTTTTTTGAAACAAAAAGGCATGCGCATAGGTTTTGGAGGTATTGGTAAAGGTTATGCTGCCGACAGGGCAAAACAACTTCTTCAACAAAATGGTATAAGCAGCGGTGTTGTAAATGCGGCAGGCGATTTAACAACCTGGGGCGCCCAAACTGATGGCAGGCCATGGACCATCGGCATTGCCGATCCAAATGCGAAAGAACATCCTTTTTCAAGCTTATCTGTCAGCAATATGGCTGTGGCTACTTCAGGCAACTATGAAAAATATGCCATCATTAATGGTAAAAAATATTCTCATACCATCGATCCGAAAACGGGCTTTCCTGTTTCCGGCATTAAAAGTGTTACCATTATTTGTGCGAGTGCAGAACTGGCGGATGCAATGGCTACTCCGGTTATGGTCATGGGGATTGAAGCAGGTCTTGGCATGATCAACCAGATGAAAGAAATTGCTTGCATTATTATTGATGATGATAACCGCATCTACACTTCCAGCAATATTAAAATCACCTAACATGAAAGGCATTTTTTGTGTGATGACTTTTGTATTCATTTTATTTACCTCTTGCCAATCGGTAAAAGAATATCAAAAGAACAAACTCAACGATTCTGAGATGGAACTGACTGCAAGAAAAGTTCAGAAATTTGAATTGAATTTTCAATCATACCGTGAAGGAGCATCTGGCGCTAACGGAGGAAAAACCGGAGGCGGTTGTGGCTGTAACTAATCTTTAATTCATTGGCATGAGGAAATTATCACTTACAGTCATCGGAATGTACCTGGGCATTCTCAGTGCTTTTTCTCAATCAGCCGACAGCTCGGCGTACAAAAACAGGAAGCTACATTTGGATGAAATAAACTTTGTATCCGGCTATTATAAACAGGATGGTAATAATTCTGCGGTTACAGGCGGCATAGGCACAGAAAAACTAACCGATTTTGCTAATACTATTGAACTTAAATTTTCGAGATACGACCAAAGAATACGCAAACACAATTTTTCTTTCGAATTGGGAATAGACCATTATTCTTCTGCATCGTCAGACAAAATCGATCCATCAACCATATCATCCGCTTCTTCGGCAGATACAAGAATTTATCCTTCGCTTTCATGGAGTATTCAAAACGAAGAAAAGAAAACAACTTTTGGACTCAACGCTTCTTTTTCCAATGAATTTGATTACAGATCGTTTGGCATCGGCGCTAATTTTACAAAAGCCTCGAAAGACAATAACCGTGAATTCACAGGCAGACTGCAGACCTATTTAGATCAATGGTCTGTCATTTTGCCGATTGAATTACGAACGGGTAATAATGGTAGAGATGAAGATCATTATCCCAAAGAAGCTCGCAATTCTTATAGTGCTTCTTTCTCATTGTCACAGGTCGTTAGTAAAAATTTCCAGTTTTTTTTGATAGCGGAGCCTACTTATCAAAATGGATTGCTGGCTACAAAATACCAAAGAGTATATTTTACAAACGGTGCAGAAAAATCCGAAACGCTTCCTGATCATCGTTTGAAAATTCCTGTTGGCATAAGAGCTAATTATTTCTTTGGCGACCGTGTGATATTAAGATCTTTCTATCGTTATTACCAGGACGACTGGGGCATAAAAGCGCATACTATTGATTTGGAATTACCGGTTAAAATCACCCCGTTTTTTTCTTTGAGCCCTTTTTACAGGTTTTATTCGCAAAACGCTGTCGATTATTTTGCACCTTATACACTTCATAATCCAGCAGAAA
>JBQCHB010000019.1:0-4327 GCA_051955075.1 Flavisolibacter sp. | reverse complement strand
GGCAAAGTAATCGTCTTATCAGCGCCGGCATTTGCTACAGGAGGCTGATTGGTGGCCGGTGCAGATGTATCTTTTAACCTGCTGAAAAGCCAGTCAATTGTTTGTTTAACACTGCTGAAATTTCCGGTAACATTTCCCTGCGTCATGGAAATGTTCATGCCTGTTCGTGTAATTGAAATGGATTGAACTTTGAAGGGGAAATTATTAATAACAGTATTATTATAAACTGCTCCGCCAGTATTATCAACAACCAGGCGATTCGCTATTTTTTCTGTAGGATGAATAAAATAATTATCATGGTCAGAACCTGGTGTCATTGTTTTACTATTATTGGCCACCATAATATGATTACGTTCGATCCTGCTCGACAGATTTCCATAGTTATTTACTGAAAGAGGCATGTCCTCCTCCGGACTTGTAGCAATGTAGCTTTGATAAATGCCATCTCCATTCTTTTCACCAGAATAAACGCTGTCTATAACATTACCCGTAAGTCTTGACTGGCCATATCCAAAAACCTGAATGCCCGTGCCTTTAGCATTAATGACAATATTGCTATCAATATTACCACTGGCATTACCACCCAATAATATACCAGCTCTCTGCGAAGGCTGGTTTAACAAGCCGGTGTTATATACAAAATTATTTTTTATAAGTGCATTGCCCCTGGCGTTGGCCAATTGTATACCATCCCATGCACAGTTCATTATGATGTTATCGCTAATTTCCACGCTATCCATGCGGGGTGGTGGTCCATATGGATTTCCTGCCTGGCCTCCTTCCGGTGCTGTATGGCCTATGTATAATCCTTCAGCTGTAGAGTAATTGATAAAGTTGTCTGACAAAACGATACGATTTTCGATAAACTTATCATACCGTCCAAAAGCGGGTTCTCTTGCATCGAGCTTTATTTGAAGAATGCCTGTATTATAAGAACGGTACCCCTTAAGCGTAAAGTTAGAAACCCATCCGGCTACCAAATTTGAATAAGGAACGTTACCTAAAGGAAGGCGGCTATTGTCCATTATAAAACCATAAGGAATTCCTTTACTGCGCAAACTGGTGCCATCCATTACCACGTGTTGAACAACATTGCTGTCACGAATAGCAATTCTGAAATAACCTTCTTTTACAATTACAGGTGCATCCTTTGGCATTACATAAACAGGACAACCATAGCCGCCACCAAAATCACCAATTTCGAAAGCTGAATATGTACCACCTTTAAAAAACAAAGTATCGCCACCCATAACTTTTTCTCCAACCAAATTATCTCTGTTTATATATAGACGGTTGTATTTTCCATCGCTGCTAACCGGCACTACAAAAGACTTTCCACCACCGGGCCTGCAAGGACTGACATTTTTTTTCTGCCAATCTCTTACAACTACTGTTACTGTATCACTTGCCGAGCCATTAACGGTAAGTTTGAATTGATACGTACCTTCTTCAAAGCCTGTCACATAAGTTTTCGCCTCTGTTGCGTTACTTATAACAGGAGAACCAGGACCGCTGATCTTCGTCCATAAATAAGAAGATGCATCAGAAGAACCAGTGCCATCTAATAAAATACTGTCAGGCCTGGTCTGATTTTTAAAAAACAGTGTATCCTTGCCTGCGTTGGCAATGCCATTGATTTTTGCAGCATTAACAAGTACCTGCATGTCATCAGTAGCCTTAGCTCCAGAATCATCAGTTACAGTTAGCCGGAACATATAAACACCCTGTATAAGGTCCGCAACTGACAAATCAGATTGATCAGTGTTCGCTAATGTAGCTTGAGAAGGGCCAGACAATTGTTTCCACTCAAAAGCAGTAATTGTTCCGTCGTTATCAACACCTGTACCTTTCAAACCGACAGCATTAACAGGCAATGTAATTACAGTGTCCGCTCCTGCGTTGGCTATTGGAGGTTGATTAACCACAATAGTATCACTGTTACTTCTTTGATACTGGAGCATCCATTCATATACATTCAAACCGTTTGGTTTAAAATTTGGGTCGTAAGTCTTTGTCCAGGCGTCATGCGAAGCTGAATTAAAAATATTAAGTAAAGCTTTCGGATTGATGGCAGGCGTATAAGCATTTAAACCATTGATCCAATTAATAGAATTGTAAGAAGGTACAGTTGGGTCGTCCAAATTATGCGTAGCCCAGGTAGGTAAGTTTGATGTTGCAATATTTGCAATTCCCGTTGAACTCGCATTTGTGTTGCCACATACCACAAGCAAAGCAGCAAGCCTATCAGCATCGCCAGCCTTGGCAGCATAGATCCAGCTAATGCCGCCGCCCATGCTTAAACCTGTTAAATAAATGCGGCTTTCATCTACTCTATATTTTTTTACACAATAATCAATCAATGTACTTACCACATCTGCATTGCGGTAATTATTTTTTAATTGCGGAGAAATAACAATGAAAGAATAGGCATTACCATTCACGACAAATGAATCGGGGAAAAGATTTTTATTAATTAGTTTGGGTGGGCCATTCTTTAGAACCTGCGGCAATGAAGTTGGCGAACCATCGCCCAATTCTCCAATTCCATGCAAAAAAATCATTAAAGGATATTTCTTTGCAGCACTGCTGTTGTAGTCATTTGGCAAACACTCGTAATAGCCGCCTATAGCATAATTAACGCTGTCAGTTATAGGCGTTTGCTTTAAGGTTTGAGAAAACGCACTTGAGGAAAAACAAAAACACAAGAAAGCAACAAAGAACACTTTGCCCAAGGCAGGTAAATGACGGTACGTCATGCTTCATAGGATATTTAGATTATTGGATTAAGATTCAAAAAAATTATCCGAAATAATATTTTTAAATCCAGGTTTTACGTAGAACAAACTTAGAAAACAAAACCTACTTTTCCTATTAGTAATAATACTTAGTAAATACTTATTACAATGTATTATACATAGCAAAAAAGCAATCGTACAAACCGAAGATTAATTGACTACTGAATGTGATTTATTCGCACAACAATATGAGAAAGCGCAGCAACTGAATGAAATTTCTTTATATCTTGACGCGGTTATGTTTTGGATAAAATTAATTTTCTTCGCGGGGCTTGTCATAACCTTCTATAGTTATATAGGATATGGAATATTGCTATACGTCTGGCTTAAGTTGAAACGCGTTGTAAATCGTGTTCAAAAAAATACAGCTCCAGAAGTTGAACAGTTTCCCTTTGTAACAATTGTGGTAGCGGCATATAATGAAGAGGACTTTATCACAAAAAAAATAGAAAATACGCTTGCGTTAAAATACCCAAAAGAAAAACTGAAAATCATTTTTGTTACGGATGGCTCGACGGATGCTACACCAACAATCGTAAGCAGGTTTCCCGAAATACAATTGCTGCATATAAATTCCAGGAAAGGAAAAATTGCAGCGATGCACAGAGCCATGTCTTTTGTTGAAACGCCTTATGTAATTTTTTCTGATGCCAATACTATTTTGAATGACGAGAGTATTCAAAAAATTGTAAGACATTATAACAATCCCCACGTAGGGGGCGTTGCAGGTGAGAAAAAAGTTCTTCAATCCAAAGACAATTCAGTTGCCGGTGCAGGAGAAGGGCTATACTGGAAATATGAATCTTTTTTGAAAAAATTAGACTGGGAATTTTACACAGTTGTTGGCGCTGCCGGAGAACTATTTTCCATCAAAACAGACTTATATGAATATCCGGGTGATAATGTTTTATTGGATGACTTTATTATCTCTTTACGCATTTGTCAAAGAGGTTATCGTGTAGCTTATGAGGCTGATGCTTTCGCCATGGAAACAGGGTCTTCCTCCATTAAAGAAGAGCAAAAGAGAAAAATACGCATCAGTGCAGGTGGCTTTCAGTCTATGTATATCTTGAAAGCTCTGCTTAACATTTTTAAGTATCCAAAGCTTTCCTTTCAGTACATTTCGCATCGGGTTTTACGCTGGACTTTGTGCCCATTATTTCTTCCATTGATTTTATTGAGTAATATTTTTATTGTTTTATCCGATAATTCTTTTTTCTATTCTGCAATTCTATTGCTTCAAATTATTTTTTATGTTTCGGCTCTTTTGGGTTGGCTACTTTATCTCAATAAAATAAGGGTAAGCTTTTTGTATGCACCTTACTATTTTGTGTTCATTAATATCTCTTTATACCGGGGCTTTATCAGGTTTATAAAAGGAAATCAAACCGTATTGTGGGAAAAAGCAAAAAGGGAGCAGGCTAAAGATGCAATAGTTTAATTTCTTTCAGCTTTGAAAAAGCATTCAACTAATTTGTAATTGATGAATTCAATCTAAAACAGCAATTTTATATCCCAATTAACCGTATGCA
>JBQCHB010000018.1:0-4574 GCA_051955075.1 Flavisolibacter sp. | reverse complement strand
ATCTTAGAAGCGGTGCTTTTCAAGCCCGTATCTACCAATACCCACTCTGTTCCTTCACTGTTTTGAATAATGTACACGTTCACAAAAATGTCCTTCAGCCGCCACACACCCGGCGCCACCAACCAACTATTGCTGCCCACACTCCGCTCTTCCGTTGCGCTCTGTTCTCTTCTATCCACTATTGTCTGGTTCATACATTTCTATTTGTTGAATTGATGATGGCACAAATAATATACCATTGGAAGTTTGGGGTTTTGTGTTTTGGGTTGCGTAAAATGTTTGAACCTGCTTCCTGGGTTGGTTAATGCTTGCGATTAGGGTTTTAAATTATTAGCCGGCTTTGTCTATTGATGAAGCTTTACTTGCATCGCACCCGATGCTATGGGGTCTTATAGGTTCTTATTGTTATTGAGCATTGTGGAAGCGTACAACTGTTTGTATCATTTATAATTGTTGCAGTAATTAAAACTTATGATACAAGTATAACCCCAGCGTACACGGCGTTCGCTGCGGTTTTCGTGAACAATCATTTCAAACGATAACAAGCCGGTCTTCGCTGATATTGCTTATCCGTAATCGCAAACCCATTATTCATTACTCATTACGACTCTCTTCTTTCCCGTAATAAATGTTTAAAGCGACTGAAGGTTTCGGGCTGTATGTTGAGGTAAGAAGCCAAATATTTTTGAGGCACTCTTTGCAGCAATTCGGGATTTTTATGTACAAAATCCAAAAACCTTTCCCGCGGCGTTAAGCTGATCATATTGATTTGCCAGCGGTCTTTTACTACCATGGAAAAAGTGGTTACCAATCTGCCCAGCCTTTCCATTTTCGCATTGGTAGAGTATACTTTTTCAAGATCGTCGTAAGTGATGGAAATAAGCGTGGATGGCTCAATAGTTTCTACACAAAACTCCGAAGGTGTGCGGCTGTGAAACGATTCCTGCGCATGAATTAAATGTCCTTCGGTGGCGATCTGCGTAATCACTTCGGTGCGTCCTTTTTGATAGTATTTGCGCAGCAATCCTTTGGCTACAAAATTGAGGTAGTTTTCTACCTCGCCATGCTTTAATACCATCTGCTTTTTCCTGAATTGGCGCAACTCAAGGTAAGGCCTTATCCACTCGTTAAATTCTTCCATGCTAAGGTCAATGAACTTATGCAGAAACTGGAAGAAGGGAAGTGTGCTTTCCATTGTAAAAATGGTCTAAAAATTAATACCTCATTTGTTAGTAAAAGTTACGGCAAATATTGTACTACACAAAAAGAATGAGTGATGAATAATCAGTAATCAGTTCGTGTTATGCGAAAAGACTTTCTTATTTCAATAACTCCAGTAAAGCAGGCACCTGCTCATTACTCATTACTGATTACTCATTATTCATTACCCAACAAACCTTAGTTTTGCGCTTCAATTAAAAACTGTAGCAGCAAATGACACAGAAGATCAAAGTAGCCAACCCGGTGGTAGAACTGGATGGCGATGAAATGACCCGTATTATTTGGAAGTTCATTAAAGACAAACTGATCCTTCCTTACCTTGATTTGGATATAAAGTATTTCGACCTGGGTATTGAGCACAGGGACGACACCAACGACCGTGTTACCATAGATGCAGCCAATGCCATTAAGCAATATGGCGTAGGTATTAAATGCGCTACCATTACGCCTGATGAAGACCGTGTAAAGGAGTTTAACCTGAAGCAAATGTGGAAGAGCCCCAACGGCACCATCCGTAACATCCTTGACGGTACTGTTTTCCGTGAGCCCATCGTTATTCAAAATGTGCCACGCCTGGTTACTACCTGGGACAGGCCTATCGTGGTTGGCCGCCATGCTTTTGGCGACCAGTACCGTGCCACCGACTTCGTGGTGAAAGGCAAGGGAAAATTAACCATCACCTTCGAAGGCGAGAACGGTGAGAAGCAGGAACATGAAGTGTACAACTTTACCGGCGATGGCGGCGTGGCCCTGGCTATGTACAACACCGATGAAAGCATTCGTGGTTTTGCCCGCAGCTGTATGAACATGGCTTTGCAAAAAGTATGGCCTTTGTATTTAAGCACCAAGAATACCATTCTTAAAAAATACGATGGCCGCTTCCGCGATATTTTTGCCGAAGTGTTTGAAGCCGAATTCAAAACAAAGTTCAAAGAGGCTGGCATTACCTACGAGCACCGCCTGATTGACGACATGGTAGCTTCGGCTATGAAGTGGAACGGCGGCTTTGTATGGGCTTGTAAAAATTATGATGGCGATGTGCAAAGCGATTCGGTAGCACAGGGTTTTGGCTCTTTGGGCCTGATGACCTCTGTGCTGGTTACGCCTGATGGCAAAACCATGGAAGCCGAGGCAGCACACGGCACCGTAACCCGCCACTACCGTGAGCACCAGAAAGGCAATCCTACTTCTACCAATCCTATTGCCTCCATTTTTGCATGGACAAGAGGCCTGGCCTTCCGTGGCAAATTAGATAACAACCAGGAGCTGATCGATTTTGCGAATGCACTGGAAGCAGTATGTATTGAAACCGTGGAAAGCGGCAAGATGACAAAGGACCTTGCTTTGACCATCAATCCCGGCAAAGTAGAACACGGAAAAGATTATTTGTACACCGAAGAGTTTTTAGATGCGATAGACGAGAATTTGAAGAAGAAGGTGAGCAAGTAAGTAGTGAATAATCAGTAATGAATAATGAGTTAGCCCTTTCGTAATTGCGAGAGGGCTTTTTGTTGGCAGAAGATTTAACTTCAGTAAGTAATAATTTATTCGAATTTAGCAACAATCTCCTCTTATGAGAATCTGGTCAATACATCCTAAATACCTCGATACAAAAGGACTGGTGGCGCTATGGCGGGAAACACTCCTGGCCAAGCATGTATTAGAAGGCAGAACCAAAGGCTACCTTAACCACCCGCAGCTAAACAGGTTTAAAACCTGTAGCCATCCTTTGCCCGCCATCAACCAATATTTGCATGAGGTATATAACGAAGCACAGTCCAGGCAATACAATTTCGATAACACCAAATTTGAAAAAGCCACCGAACCATTAACATTGACGGTAACCCAGGACCAGGTTACCTACGAGTTTGAACACCTGCTAAAAAAGCTAAAGGAGAGGGACCCTCATAAATACAAGGCACTAAGCAGTGTACGCAACATCGACACCCATCCCATTTTTACCACTATTCCCGGCGCCATTGAACCGTGGGAGATACTATTGTAAAACCGGGAAAAGCATTTATTATGAAGGTTAAATTATAGCCTTTATTAATTGCAGCTTTTACTAAAGTACAGTTCACAGATCCCTCGTGCCTCGGGATGACAAACTACCATTCTTACTTATTGCAGGCATTATTTAATTTGAAAGCTCTTTGCTGCATTAACCAACCGCTAAAGAAAGCAAACTTGCAAGCCTTAGCCCGGATAGCCATTGGGAGAAGAGCCTTTGGATTGGTATTGAGGAAATGTTACTACCAGTATTACTCTTACAAAAGCCGTTTAGAAATGCAGGTTAAAAAGATAAAGACCAAAGTTTGCCATAATTCCCGGCCCCTGCAATACAGTTACAGCTCTCATTTTTGCGCACCTCCGCTCATTTATTTGAGCGCCGGTGTGCATTTTTTTGAGCGGTACATGTTATTTACATGAGCCGTAGCTGTTTTTTAAACGGGGTTTCAACAAATTGTATCCCGCAGAAAAGAAATTATATGCTGCTCAAAAGAAATTGTGTGCTGCAGAAAAGAAATTCTATTGAGCGGAAAAGAAATTCTATTGAGCGGAAAAGAATTTGTATTGGGCAGAAAAGAAGTTATATGGAGCACAAAAGAATTTGTGTTGAGCAGAAAAGAAATTGTGTGGTGCATAAAAGAAGTTGTGTCCTGCACAAAAGAAGTTGTGTGGAGGGCAAAAGAAATTGTATTGGGTACAAAAGAATTTATATGCTGCACAAAAGAAACTCTTTGGAGCTCAAAACAAACTATAAGGAGCCTTCAAGAAACTATTGAACGCCTTCAAGAAGTTGTTGGAAGCTGCCGGCAAACAGTAGGGAGCGCCGCAGCCTAGTAAACATTTTAATGGTAAAATGTCATTGACACTGTAACAATTAAATTGCGAAGATTAAAAGTTTGAAAGTCAATACTTATATTTTGAGCCTTACAGCATATATTTATGTGTTAGGTGCAATCTTATGGAAGACATAATTCAATTCAGATACAATAAAGGTTTTGCTTACATAAGTGGGACAGGACTTTTATTGCTTAATCTATTGTTGATAATTATTACATATAATGACACGAGATCCGCTGATACGAAAGACATACTTTACCTGTTTGACGGCGCTTTATTACTTCTACTTATCGCATTTGTCGTAAAGTTTTTTATCCCTGCTATTAAGAAACAGATAGCACTTGAATTAAACACTGAAGGAATATTTGATAATGTAAGACATAGACATAGCAGTTGGGGCAATATAAAGAACATCCAATGGCAAAGCTTTACTAACTCATCTGGCATGGCTATTTACCTCATAGACAAGGGCCTGTTCATTTATGATATGAGCTTTTTTCAAAAGA
>JBQCHB010000017.1:0-3069 GCA_051955075.1 Flavisolibacter sp. | reverse complement strand
GAATGTAACTTGAAATGGGTAGCCCCTGCGGGAGCGGCAACCATGCTTACCGGATCAAATGCCGGAACTTCTGCAATAAGCGAACCGGTAGTCCTGTTAATTTCTGCCGTAAACGGTGCATACAATGTTGCGCTTAGCTTACTGTTCAGGTTGAAGTCGAAATCCTGTAGCAGTGTTATATTGCCATTGAGTATATTCCGCATACCGCGGGCATTGATTGGGTCAGACTGCACTACCAGCATCATCTGCCGGGTAAGCCGGGCTACCATTTTGCTGTCGGCGGTATTTTGTAACAGTGACCGTACCGCATTTCTTAAATATTTACTTGCCTTGCCCGCGCGTCCAAATTCCTGTCCGTTTTCACGGGTGCGTTGAAACGCCGGGTCTGTCGCAAGTCTCTTCGCGTCAATGCCGCCTTTTTCTCTGGCCAGGTAACCATCCTTCGATTTGTAGAAGGTAATATTGCCAACTGTTCCTTTTAACTGTAAAATCCCTTTTTGTTGTGCCATGATTTTTAAAATTTAAAATTGATGCTTCCGTTATCAAGGCCCGGAAACAATAAGCCTGTCATCATGATGTTTGCAATTGCAATACAATTTTAGCTGGCCATCCCCGTTACTGCAAATGCAAGTGCCGTTTATGCCGATTTTGCAACAAAAGATGCCAAAGCGCATCGTTGTTTATGCAAAGGATGTAGAAAATATCACTGGCAGAAAGTCCCGTACAGCAAGAAAACTATTGGAGCAGGTAAGAAAACACTTTGGCAAAAACAAAGACCAGTTTGTAACCGTCAGAGAGTTTAGTCAGTTTACCGGAATAGAAGAAGAGCTCATAAGGGAGTTTTTGCTTGGATAAAACCATCCTGCTATAAAAAATATAAAAGCAGGAAAATATGGCCTACCAAAATATTATTTGATACGTTTTGATGCTGTTCCGCTTCTTAGGCAAATTTTTTTCTACAGGAATTGATTTATATAAAACAGGTTGGAATAAATAAACTCATTAGTCTTATGAATACAAAACACACTGCAATGAAACTTACATTACTTTTCCCACTGGTCACCTTTAAAAAAGTAAAACGCAACCTCGTGTTTCCGGATTCTTTAGCCCGGTTTAGTTACCTGGTGTAGGGAAGTACAGTTTGTATAGGAGAGATGGGGATTCTTAGGAATAGTCGTGGATTCGTTCGCTGCGCACACAGATCCACTCATTCAAAATTTCATTTGACGAAAGGAAAAAAATTGGCCCCTGTAAAAACAAGAGCCGCTACCAAAACTAACTGCTTATGTTAGAGACATCAAATATACCTGTTAAAACAAAAAATGTCTTAATGTAAAACGAAAATCTTTAAAAATTGTTGCTTTATTCCTAAAAAGCCATTTCCATTTATTCTTTACTTTTTACCACCTACTGAATTGCAATTTTTAGAATAATCGATTACGAAGATATCAGCCCGGAATTAGTTAACGTTGATTGATTTAAAAACAGAACGCTTCAATCACAGCCATGCAGGACAGCTTAATATATGGGTTGGCTTCGAAAAACTCGCGAAGCGATGGTCTTTTCCTCGAACTTATGGAACCGATTATGGAACCGATCCCATAATACCTTTAAAAACAACAACAATCCGCGCATATTTTGTTTCGTCTGAGCAGCGTCGAAGAATGTATCAGACAAAAGAAAAGACAAAAATATCCTTACGGGAATACTTCTCTTTCAAGAGAAAAGTGACAAGAAAATAATAGAAGGATTGTTTAACATTCCTTGAATGGCAGACGCTCGTGCTAAAGGAATATGCCGCCATCTTCTCCCCGGCAATCAGCACAGAAGGCCTCGAGTAGAATGCCTCGGTGAAATGCGATACCACTTTTAATAAAGCACATTGGTTAAAGTGATCCCATTTGATGGTATATAACCGGTGGGGGAATATAACTTTTGAAACAAATAAGATTAATAAGGCTGGGACGGCAGTTTTAATGGTGAGCCTTGTGCTCAAGGCAGTTATGTATGGATAATACGTTTTACAGATGCCGACCGGATTTACACCGAACGGTGGCAAAAGTTCCTTCCAGGTAATGGTTATTACAAAAGGAAGGTTCAGGTAATTATAGGTAATGCTGCTTATCTTCTCATTATTATCAAGCTTAAGATTACCATTGCCATCATAAGAATAATCTGTGCTTCCTTTGGTAGCAACATACACCAATACTTTTAAAAGCAGGCTGGATAACAGTTTAAAATGTGTCCTTGCGCTTTAAGAAAGCCTTCGTTGCAAATAGGACTGGTTAAGAGAAAATAGCATCATATTGAAAAACAGTTGGTAAAGAAAGATACTGACGTAAGCTTTTGCCGAAGGCAAATACCTGGCTGAACAACAAACAATAAATCAATTACCTTTATAAAATTGAATAGTGTCTTGCCCCTATAAAACCAAATATAAAAACCCTGTTTATCAGATTCAGTAATTATGAAAACAAAACCCCGTATTTAAATAAACGGGCGTGACGGCTTTTTTTATATCATCATTTAATAAAACAAATTGAAAAAGCATCTGCTGCTTCTGCTTGTATTTTTTTCGTTATCTGTTTGCCATGCATTTTCCCAAACAGTTTATATTACCAAAACCGGTAAAAAATATCATGTACAAACCTGCGGTTATCTAAGCAGGAGTTCTATTGCCATAAGCCTTTCTGATGCGATTGCGGCGGGATACACACCATGCAGCGTTTGCGATCCTCCCGTTAAAGTAACCGATGGAAATTTCCAAAAGTTATCAGCCAGCCCGGGCGTAACTGCCAGGCGAGCGATAGCTGTCCAATGTTCCGCTAAAACCCAATCGGGTACCCGCTGTAAAAGAATGACCAAAAGCCCTAATGGACTTTGTTGGCAACATGGTGGCGATTGATTTTAAGAACTGCTGTCTCTTTGTCCTCTTCTCAGCAACATCTCACAATAGTGGACGTCGCGTGTAATGAATTCTTCTTTCCAGGTATGCGTCACACCAAACATTGACAAATAAAAAATCTTTTTATTTGTTGCCTGCCGGAACTGATACCAGGCAGGCTTCAC
>JBQCHB010000016.1:0-4964 GCA_051955075.1 Flavisolibacter sp. | reverse complement strand
TATCCACTGTAAACTTGCAGTTGCTGAATTGGGTTTTATTTTGATATAATAAGTTCCATAGGAGCCATTCATGGTAAATAATTGCGGCGTTATTTTTTTGGTCAATGATGCAAAGTGATAATCTTTCACTACACCAATTACATGATAGGCTTGATTGCTGCTTCCCAGCATTTTTATGGTTTCACCAATAGGGTTTTTCCAGTTTGCCTTTTTTACAAAACTTTCATTCACAATAACAGATTGCGTAGCATCAGCGGGAAATGTTGCGGAAAAATTTCTTCCTGCTATTAAGGGAATTTTTAATAAGGGTAAATAATTTTCATCAACAGTTTCACCGGCAAAGTATACGGTTGGGCCAACAGCATTCTTTGTGCCCGTGCCCCATACGCCGGCATTTTTTACGCTAACGCCAACAATGTCTGGATTGCTGAGCAATTCATTTTTAAAAACAGCAGCGTCGGCACGTGTGAGATTGCTTTTGTTTACGATAACAAGATTATTGTCATCTTATCACAAATCTGTTTTGGTTAAAAAATTAAACTGTGCATAGATAATAAACGTAGCGATGATTAAAAACGATGCAAGTGTAAACTGTAATACCACCAATGATTTTTGCAGATAGTTTTTTCCGGAAACATTAAAGCGGCCATATAAAGTTTGCACAGGATTATAGCCCGATAAAACCAACGCTGGATAAAAGCCTGCCAACAAGCCTGTAGCGATGTACAAGGTGATATAGCCTCCAATCAATTTTGCATCTAACAGATAAGCAATTGATAACGCTTTATTGGAAAGATTATTAAACATTGGAAGCATCAACTGAACTAATATAATTGCAAATACAAAAGCAATTGTGCATAAGAAAAATGATTCGCCGAGGAACTGCATGATGAGCTGTTTCCTTTCTCCGCCGATCACTTTGCGAATGCCCACTTCTTTGGCTCTTCTAACGGAACGTGCAATAGAAAGATTCACAAAATTGATACATGCAATCAGTAACACAAACAATGCGATAGCGGAAAGAATATAGGAATACATCGGGTTAACTCCATTAGTTAAGCCATTGCCTGGCGGCAAATCGGGGTTCAAATGCATGTCATAATAAGGTTGCAAAAAATAGGTGCCGAGAGGAATATCATTAGCGTTTCCACCATCAATCTTCAGCATTTCCTCAAGGGTTTGTTTTGCATCTGAAACATAAAAACTTTGCATTTGTTTTTCCACTGTTTGCCGGTTGGCTTTTTCATCCAATACAACAAATGTGTTCAGAAAAGAGTTGAACCAGTTGTGTGTGTCCTTCGCATCTGCTTCAGATTCTTTAAAAGGCAGGAGCATATCAAACCGGATGGAAGAATTTTGCGAGCAACGTTTGGCAACAGCCGTTACTTTATAAGGGACAAATGTGCTGTCTTCTTTTATCATTATCACTTTACCTGCTGCATCGGTTGTATTGAATTTTTTCTTCGCTAAATCTTCACTCAGCACGATTGAATGTGGTTCTGTTAAACAGGTTTCAGGATTGCCGCTCAGCAAAGGGAAAGTAAATACAGAAAAGAAATTCGAGTCAACATGCAACACGCTTTGCGATTGAATAGTCGCTCCTGTTTTTATATCCTCATACCGGCTATCTACCCGCACAAAAGATTTTATACCGGGAACATTTTGTGTAAATCTCGGCCCCTGTAAAAGTCCTGTAACAGGAATTTTATTTTCTTTCCGTTGCGATACAACACGATAAATATTGTCTACATTTTTATGAAACCTGTCAAAGCTTACTTCATCTTTCACGTACAACATAATCAACATGGCACATGCCAGGCCAAGGCTTAAGCCTGCAATATTTATGAAGGAATAAATCTTATTTCTTGCAAGGTTTCTAAAAGCCGTTTTGAAATAATTTTTAAACATTTCTATTTTCGTTTATGCATAACTGTTACATGGAGTAAACCAATAAATCACCTGCATTTTCATTTTCCAATTTTCCTGTTTTCCAACTAGTATTAGCATATTATCTAATTAGCGAATCATTCTGTTCTCAAACTCTTCACCGGGTTGGCTATTGCCGCTCTTATTGCCTGGAAACTAACCGTTGCCAAAGCAATAAAGATTACGAGCATTGCTGCGCTGGAAAACATCCACCAGCTTAATGAAATCCGGTAGGGGTAATGCTCCAGCCATTTTGCAGCCGCAATCCAGGCAGCAGGAATCGCTACCAGCATGGATACCAACACGAGTACTAAAAAGTCTGAAGACAAGGTGGTGATAATATTGCTGACCGATGCGCCTAGAACTTTTCTGATCCCAATTTCTTTGGTTCTTTTTTCTGCGGAAAGAACGGATAATCCAAACAATCCAATGCAGGAAATAAAAATTGTGAGGATCGCGCTAAACAACATGATCTGCTTCCATTTTGCTTCAGCTTCATAATTCTTACTGTTTTCATCCTGCTTAAAAGTGTAGCTGTAAGGCGATAGCGGAAACAGACTTTTAAACGTTTTTTGAATATAAGCAAGTGAAGAACCAGCCGTTTTTGGGCGGATTTTGATGTTGGCCATTCCAAAGCTATTTCCAGGATCCATCGTAAACAATTGCGGGCCGATCTTTTTGCTCAATGCTTCGAAATGATAATCTTTCACCACTCCGATAACGTTGTATTTTTTATTTTTATACCAGAAATTTACTTCCTGTCCGAGAGGGTTTTTCCATCCTGCCTGTTTGACGAAAGCCTGGTTTACCAAAACGGAATTTGAAGAATCGGATGGGAAATCCCGTGAAAAATTTCTCCCGGCAACAAGGGGAATTTTTAATAAGGGCAGAAAAGTTTCATCAATAGTTTCATAAGCAAAATCAATGGTTGAATCACCATTTACTTTTGCGCGTGTGCTCCAATAGCCGCCATTTTTTGGCGCTACACCAATAATATCGGGATCTTTCATTAGCTGCTCCTTAAATAATTTTGCTTCGTCACGTTTTAAATCTTTATTGACCAATACAAGATTGGTGTCATCATATCCTAATTTTTCTGTGGTCAGAAAATTAAATTGTAAATAAATAATGATGGTAGCGCAAATCAAAAATGAAGCAAGTGCAAACTGCAGCACCACCAAACTTTTCTGTAAATAATTTTTACCGGATAAAGTAAACCGGCTGTAAAGGGTTTGCACCGGGTTGAAACCAGACAAAATTATCGCAGGATAAAAACCGGCAAGCAAACTGGTTACTATAAAAAGAACAATATAAAATGCAATCAGTCTTGCATCAAAAAGATAAGAAAGCGCAAGGGCTTTGTTAGAAAGATCGTTAAACACAGGCAGCACGATTTTCACAATGCCCAATGCCATAACAAAAGCAATGAAACATAAAATGAATGATTCGCTAAGAAACTGAATCATCAATTGCTTCCTATTGCCACCCACCACTTTCCTGATGCCAATTTCTTTTGCGCGCTTCAATGAACGGGCAACAGTCAGGTTTACAAAATTGATGCAGGCTATTAATAAAATAAATAAAGCAATTCCCGAAAGGATATAAGAATAGACAGGATTGCTGGCATCTACCACGCCACCGTTTGCCGGAAAATCTTTGCTCAAATGCATAGCAGCCATGGGTTGCAGTCCGTATTCAGCTCTGCCAAGCATTGCTCCAAATTTTTCAGTCAATAATTTTACTGCTTCTTTAGAATCACGATCGTAAAATTGCTGCATTTGTTTTTTTACGGTCGCAACATTTGCATGTGGATCAAGAACTACAAATGTGTTCAGAAAAAAATTGAACCAGTTTTCCTGTGACTGCATTTCTTCTGCTGAGGGACGAAGGGGAAGCAAAATGTTGAATTTAACAGAAGAATTTTGAGGACATCTTTTTGCAACAGCAGTAACAGTATAAGGAACAAATGCGCTGTCATTTTTTACCAGGATCGTCTTACCAACCGCATCTGTTGTGCCGAATTGTTTTTTAGCCTCATCTTCCGAAACTACGATGGAATAAGGATTTGATAAGCATGTTTTGGGATTACCGCTTAACAGTGGAAATGAAAAAACTGAAAAGAAAGATGAATCTACCTTCAGCATATCTTCTGAATTTATATCCGTTCCTTTTTTAATATCGACGCCGCCGCTTTGAATTCTTACAAAAGATTGGATACCCGAAACATTTGCTGTAAATCTTGGTCCCTGGAAATAGCCGGTAATTCCGTCCCTGTGTTCAATGCCTCCATCTTTATTAAACATCGTAAAGGTGATACGGTAGGTATTAGCGATATTTTTTTGAAAGCGATCGTAGCTCACTTCATCTTTCACGTACAGAATGATCAGCATTGCTGCAGCAAGTCCAAGGCTTAATCCGGCAATATTGATAAAGGAATACACCTTATTGCGCTGCATATTGCGCCAGGCTATTTTAAAGTAATTTTTAAACATGCGCTCTTGATTATGAGTTATGAATTATTAGTTATTAGTTATGAATTGGATAAAGTATTTAATTGAATCTGCATTTATTTTTATGGATAATTGCTTCTGCCAGTAAACCAACAAATAATTCATATTCCTATTCCCTCTCATCATTCATCCCTCGGCGTCACTCCGTTCTCAAACTTTTTACAGGGTTGGCAATTGCTGCTTTAATGGATTGAAAACTTATCGTTGCCAATGTGATTAAAACTGCCGCAAGCCCGGCTGCGATAAATACCCACCATTGAATGGTGATGCGATAAGAGTAATGTTGCAACCAGGCATCCATCATCCACCAGCAAAGCGGAACTGCTATCAACAAGGCAATTAATACCGGCTTCACAAATTCTTTACTTACCATAGCAAATATGCTGCTGACGGAGGCTCCCAAAACTTTTCTTACTCCGATTTCTTTTACACGCTGCCTTATTACTATCGATGCAATTCCAAATAAGCCCATACACGAAAGTATGATGGCAATGGCCGCTGCAATCGTAAACAGGGTGGCCATCATTT
>JBQCHB010000015.1:0-10188 GCA_051955075.1 Flavisolibacter sp. | reverse complement strand
AAGCATCAAAAGCCTTGACTGGAAAGAGCACATTCGTTTGCGCCCCGGTATGTACATCGGTAAACTGGGCGATGGCTCCAGTCCCGACGACGGTATTTACGTTTTGGTGAAGGAAGTCATTGACAACTGTATTGATGAATACACGATGGGTTATGGAAAAACCATTGAGGTCTCCGTCGAAGGTAAGTCTGTAACCATTCGCGACTATGGCCGCGGGATTCCTTTAGGTAAAGTGGTAGATGTAGTAAGCAAGATCAATACCGGCGCCAAGTACGACAGTAAGGTCTTTCAGAAAAGTGTAGGATTGAATGGAGTAGGTACCAAAGCGGTAAATGCTTTAAGCAATTATTTTAAAGTGGCCTCTTTTCGCGAAGGCAAAGTAAAGGAAGCTGAGTTTCAAAGAGGCATTTTGGTAAAAGAGCACAAAGAAGCCAAAAGCGATGGCGATAACGGAACACTTGTCACCTTTATTCCCGACGACTCTGTTTTTAAAAACTTCCATTTCATTCCTGAATATCTCGAAAAGCAAATATGGAATTACTGCTTTTTAAATGCGGGCATGCGCATCATTTTCAATGGCAAATCTTATATCAGTAAAAACGGTTTACTGGATTTGCTGGAACGCAATACCAACGCCGATGAACTGCGTTATCCTATCATTCATTTAAAAGGCGATGACATTGAAGTAGCCATTACGCATAATAATGACTATGGCGAAGATTATTACAGTTTTGTAAACGGGCAACATACAACGCAAGGCGGAACGCACCAGGCTGCGTTTCGGGAAGCGTATGTAAAAGTGATCCGTGATTTTTTTAAAAAAGATTATGATGCCTCCGACATCCGCGGAAGCATTGTGGCTGCTGTTTCCGTAAGAGTAGTTGAGCCAGTATTCGAATCACAGACAAAAACAAAACTGGGCTCTTTGAATGTGGATGAAGGCGGTCCAAGCATGCGCCAGTTTGTGCTTGATTTTTTATCAAAGCAACTGGATAATTTCCTGCATAAGAATCCAACAATTGCTGAGTCTTTAAAAAAGCGTATTGAGCAAAGTGAAAGAGAAAGGAAGGATTTGGCAGGTATTAAAAAGCTGGCCAACGAAAGGGCCAAAAAAGCGAATCTCCACAATAAAAAACTGCGTGATTGCCGGGTGCATTTAAATGATGAACCACCCACAAAAGGCAAGCAGGAGTTTTTTGCTACGCAAAAACAAACTACCATTTTTATTACAGAAGGCGATTCTGCCAGTGGCTCTATTACCAAAGCAAGAGAAGTAGAAACACAAGCTGTGTTTAGCTTACGCGGTAAGCCGCTCAACTGCTTTGGCATGAGTAAAAAAGTGGTGTATGAAAATGAAGAGTTGAACTTATTGCAACATGCCTTGAACATAGAGGAAGGCCTGGAAGGTTTGCGTTTTAACAGGATCGTTATTGCTACTGATGCTGATGTAGATGGTATGCACATTCGTTTGCTTATCATGACCTTCTTTTTGCAGTTCTTTCCTGACCTTGTAAAAAATAACCACGTTTACATTTTGCAAACGCCTTTGTTCCGTGTTCGTAACAAACAGGAAACTATCTATTGTTATTCTGAGACGGAAAAACAGGCAGCTGTGAAGAAACTGGGCGGCAAGCCAGAGATCACGAGGTTTAAAGGTCTGGGCGAAATTTCTCCTGACGAATTTGGTCGTTTTATAGGCGATGAAATACGTCTTGACCCGGTAATTCTCGATCATGGAGATCATATACAGCACCTGCTGGAATATTACATGGGAAAGAATACGCAGGAAAGACAGGAATTTATTATTAATAATCTTAGAGTGGAGTTAGATACCGTGGAGGAAATTGTAGCGTAAACCTTTCAAACTGTTTCTTGAAAAAATTACAAATCATTCAAAAGGCCAAGTCCCTTTTCATGAAATGGAATATGCATAATGTAGTGCAGCCATTCAGCAATTCCATGGATCTTGCTGTCAACATGGAGCAATTGTCGAAATGGCGAAAGCAGCATCCGGTGAAAGGCTATAATGATTTTTATCAACAGAAATGGGATTATAACCGGCGTTACAATTTATACGAAGCCATAAAAAAACAAGAAAATTTAGCTGTTGAACCTATTGATTATTTTGAGTTTGGGGTAGCCGATGGCATTTCTTTTAAATGGTGGCTGCAACACAATTCCAATGCTTCATCCCGCTTTTTTGGATTCGATACATTCGAAGGCCTGCCGGAAAAATGGGGTCCCTTTGCAAAAGGTACTATGGCGCATACTTTAGAATCGTTAGATATCACTGACGAACGGGCTACTTTTTACAAAGGATTGTTCCAACAAACGCTGATTCCTTTTTTAGAGCAATATGACAACAGGAATCGAAAACTGATTCACATTGATTCAGATCTTTTTAGTGCTGCCATATTTACTATGTCGCAATTATATCGTTTTTTAAAGCCCGGCGATATATTGTTGTTTGATGAATTTGTTGTTCCGCAACATGAGTTCTTGGCTTTCAAAATTTTTACAGAAAGCTTTTACATAAATTACGAAGTGATCGGCGCAGCCAATAATTATTTATTTGTAGCAATAAAGGTGTTGTAAGGCGTCACGTCAAACATCAACCATGACCACATATTAACAAAAAGACATGATACACATCGTTTTTCAGGAAGCAGATATTAATGTTTTGCAAAAGGCAATAGAATTAGATGAAAGCCTGCAGGGAAAGATTGAAATCATAAGAGACGATTATGCTGTAGGCCCCGTAGAAAATATTTATGAGCCAGAAGGCTATCAACAGCGCAGGGATTGGTGGAAAGCTTTACTTGAAATTTCTCCATACGATACAGAGCAGTTAATGAACATGGTTGATGATCGTTTAACCATTCATAATCTTAAAAAGGAACTCGATGAAAATGCCAAAGAAGAATTATGGATTTGGATGGGGCAGAACCAACATGATGTTTGCGGTTATTACTGGCTAATATCTCAACTGCAGCAATACCAGGGAAGGGTAGTGGTGTTATACATGAACAATCTTCCTTTCATCAATGAAAAAGGACAAATATTTTATCCAACTACTTTGCACGAAATCCAACCTAAAGAATTTTTAAAAGCCAAAAAATTAAATCGAAAAATTACCTTGAGCGAGTTTGAAGTTGATCCAGATGAATGGAGAAAGCTATGCACTGAAAATGAAATTGTGAGAATTTTAGAAGGTGGAAAAAAGATAGTGAGCAAGGGCGAAGATTTTTATGACAAGGAAATTTTGAGCAGCTTAACAAGCGAATGGCAAAAAGGCAATAAGGCTATGAGTGCTGTTTTAAGCAAAATGAAAATTAAAACCGGCGAGGTGTTTTTATTCTGGCGCATGAAAAAGCTGGCCGAAGAAGATAAGATCGAAATGCATGGAGATACAGCCAAAGGCTGGAAAGAATTTGAAGTAAAATTGAAAACCGCTGCAGCTGAAGAAGTAACTTCAGATCAATCAAATAACAGTTTATAATATCCAATAAATGAGCACTACGAAAAACAAAAATTACGAACACGTACAAACCGATCATGGCATCAACGGCCAATACAAAACATGGTTTCTTGATTATGCTTCTTATGTGATTTTGGAACGTGCAGTTCCGGCTGTAGAAGATGGTTTGAAACCTGTACAGCGCCGCATTTTACACGCCATGAAAGAAATGGATGATGGCCGTTATAATAAAGTGGCTAACATCATCGGGCAATCCATGCAATACCACCCGCACGGCGATGCGTCTATTGGTGATGCATTGGTGAACATGGGGCAAAAAGATCTGTTGATTGACACGCAGGGTAACTGGGGCGATATCCGCACCGGTGATGATGCAGCTGCTTCCCGGTATATTGAAGCAAGACTAAGCAAATTTGCTTTGGAAGTTGTTTTTAATCCTAAAACAACGAACTGGCAGCTGAGCTACGATGGAAGAAAGAATGAACCCATTACCCTACCCGTAAAGTTTCCTTTGTTATTAGCGCATGGTGCAGAAGGTATTGCTGTCGGTCTTGCAACAAAAGTGCTGCCGCACAATTTTTGCGAGATCTGCGAAGCGTCTATCAAATATTTAAAAGGAAGAAAGTTTGATCTCTATCCCGATTTTCTTACAGGCGCCATGGCCGATGTAAGCGATTACAACCAGGGCATGCGTGGCGGCCGCATAAAGGTTCGTGCACATATTGAGGAACTGGATAAAAAAACTTTGCTCATCAAAAGCGTTCCTTATGGCGTTACCACCAATGGCCTGATGGACAGCATTGTTAAAGCCAATGATAACGGCAAGATCAAGATCAAAAAAGTAACGGATAATACGGCCGCTGAAGTAGAAATACAGGTTGATCTGGCGCCAGGCATTTCTCCCGATATTACCATTGACGCTTTATACAAATTCACCGACTGCGAAGTTTCTATTTCTCCCAACACCTGTGTTATCATTGATCAAAAGCCGCATTTTGTTAGTGTGAGCGACCTGCTGAAAATTTCGGTAGATCGCACCAAGGATCTGTTGCAAAAAGAACTGGAGATCAAGCTTGGTGAGCTACAGGATAAATGGCATTATACTTCGCTTGAAAAAATATTCTTTGAAGAAAAGATTTACAAAGAGCTGGAGAAGAAACATGAAACCTGGGAAAAAGTAATCCAGGCAATTGACAAAGCCTTTGTTCCATTTGCTAAACAATTAAGAAGGCCTATAACAAGAGAAGATATTTTAAAGCTTACGGAGAAGCCGGTTCGCCGCATTTACAAATTAGACATTGACGAACTCAATGCCCAGATCAAAGATCTTGAGGCGCAGATCAAACAGGTGAAATACGACCTGGAGCACTTGAACGATTATGCCATTGCTTATTTCGAAGGCTTGCTGAAAAAATATGGTAAAGGCAAAGAACGCAAAACCGAGATCAAAGTTTTTGAAGTTATTGAAGCCAAGCATGTAGCCATTGCCAATACACGTCTTTACATTAACCGTGACGAAGGCTTTATCGGAACATCATTGAAGAAAGATGAATTTTTAGTGGAATGTTCTGACCTTGACGACATCGTTGCCTTTACCAAGCGGGGAATAATGAAGGTGGTGAAGGTTCAGGACAAAGTGTTTATTGGTAAAGATATTCTGTATGCGGCCGTGTTTAGAAAAGGAGATGAACGCACTACCTACAATATGATTTACACGGACGGCGGCACAGGTGTTTCTTATGCCAAGAGGTTTAATGTTACAGGTGTCACCCGCGATAGAGAATACGATCTCACTAAGGGACATGATAAAAGCAAAGTGCAGTATCTCACAGTTAATCCGAACGGAGAAGCGGAAGTAGTCCGCATTATCTTAAGCCCTAATTGTTCGGCACGCAATAAGGAGTTTGAATTTTACTTTGAAGAAATGGAGATCAAGAGCCGTGGCAGTATGGGAAACCAGGTAACTAAATATCCTGTTCGTTCTGTTAAGTTCAAAGAAGCGGGTGTAGCCACTTTGGGCAGTATCAAACTTTGGTTCGATGATAAGTTTGGAAGATTGAACCATGAAGGAAAAGGAATAGAACTCGGCGACTTTGATGCAGAAGACAGGGTGCTTGTTTTGTATTCAGACGGGACTTACGAAATTACAGACCAGGAGTTAACACAACGCTTCAATCCTGAAGAAGTAATGCTGGTGGAAAAGTTTGTTCCTGAAAGGGTCATCACAGCAGTGTATCTAGACAATGATAAACTTCAGTACAATGTGAAACGCTTCCGCATTGAAACCACCACTTTAAAAAGTAAATTCCTGTTTATTAAAGAAGGCAAAGGAAACATCCTGGAAGCCGTATCTACCGAAGAGGAACCCATACTCATTGTTCAATCAGGCAAAGGCTCTCAGGTAAGGAAGGCGAAGTTTAAGGTTGCAAAAATGGTAGAAGTAATGGGTTGGAAAGCTGTTGGCGCCAAACTGGTTGATTATAACAAGAACGTAATGATGGAGTGGGAGGTGAAGGTGGAAGAAGGGAAGCAGCCGGAATTGTTTTAACCTTACCCTGCCCTCTCTATTGGGATGGAGAGGGAGAAAGCCAATGCACCGCAAAGACTTATTTAATTATAACAAAAGCTCTCAATTTTTCTTAAAGTTGAGAGCTTTTACGTTTACGAATGATTTGTTTTGAAATAGATTTCAAATGCATCACTATTTATTGGTTCTTTTATGATACGCCATTAGCGCTTTAATGTCTTCAATATCTTTCTTTCTATTGGTAGACCCTTTCGAAACGATTAAATCGTCGAAAGATAAGATCGATATTTCCACGTCTTCAATGATTGAAACAACTCGTCTTTTATAACAGTCTCTGAACTTAGCGTGTCCAGGAATTTTAGGAAGAAAGTCCAGTGTGAAGTCGCTCAGATTATACTTGAAAAAGGATGTTTCTGGCTGGGAAGTTTGCTCTTTCAGAAACTCCTCTGCATTCAACCCCAAGTCATTCAAAGCCTTAAGCAGATTAAAATAATTCGAATAGGTAGGATTATACCAGAAATCCAGGTCATCTTTTTCGGCAAGTGTGTCATCACTTGTTTTAGATGGACGGTAATAACCATGAAATCCTACTGCAGTTCCACCGACAACTAAATACTCAACCGAATGACTTTGCAATGCTTGGCAAACAACGATGATATGATTTATAAAACTGTTTTGGCTCATCATTTAGCCTTGTGTTTATTTTCCTTCACCGTATGTTGTTGCAGTAGATGAATAAACTCTTTAAAGTTTTGCTCCTGTTTTTGCACACCAACAGCACGCCGTTCGTTTGAAGAGGCTGATTTCTTAAGTTCTTCGAAAGTTCTATAACGGTTTAGCTTTTGCATTTTCTTTAAATTTGAGACTATCAAATTTAAAAATTCAATTTCTTTTCAGGAAGTTAATAGAAATCATTTATCCTTTCTTTTCCTTTTTATCCGCACGGCCGCATTCTTCTCCAAATTACTCGACAATCTTACTTCGTATCTTTTCTTTCCATCGTAAATCAGCATCAGTGCCGTATTGGGTGGAATAGAACCAAGGTTGTTGGCAAACATCGACAGCACATTCGCATCTTTAGTAGAATCCAGGCCAATGGTCATGTGGACAGACCTGGTGCTCAATTTTAAATTGGCACCTAACAATTGGTCATTAAAAAATACAGAAATAGAATCGCCGTCCACTTCGCCGTTGTCATAAAAATCAACCTGCAAAGAATCGCTGTCTACTTCAATTTCTTTTTGCACTTCTACACTTCTTTCTTTGAACTCTTTGTTTACAACCATGTTTTCTATAGGCCGTTGTATTACAGTAGCCGCCACCAAAGTGTCTGTAGCAGTTGGCGTCCATACCTGGTAGGTTTCTTTAAAATTGCGCAGCGCTGTTAAAATAGAATCCTGGTTGCCCGCCTCTTTATTTAATTTCAGATCAAATACAATATTGCCGCAGGTATATTTATAGGCATCTCTTGCATAAAATTTTCCATTGAGGTTAGAGCCTGCCTGGGCTATGCGGTGTACAGCATGAAAGTCTGTAATGCAATCTACTTCCATGTTGTTGTTCGATCCAAAATAAGGAACAGGCACATTGAATAAAGCAAGTTCTCTTGTTCTTGAATCGTAGTTGCCGTTTAGCTTAATACTCCTGAACGTGTTGCGGAAATAATAGTTCATGATGGCCTGTACCGCGGTGCTGTTTTGCTTCAATATCAATTCAACCAAATAATTATTACCGCCGCCGTTTTCCACAGTAGCAGTGCCATACCAGTAACCCGCAACAGTTTGGCCCTGAGCCGACAAACCGAAAGCTATCAAAAAAATGAAGAAGATTTTTTTCATGTAGTGGCTTGATGAATTATTTTATATAACGTTTGATTTCTCTTTGCACATCCCGCTGCTTAATGCTTTCTCTTTTGTCGTGCAGCTTTTTACCTTTTCCTAAACCAATTTCCAGCTTAACCAAATTTTTTTCATTAAAAAATAAGCGAAGCGGAACAACAGTGTAACCTTTCTCTTTCAGTTTAGCTTCTATCTTTTTCAACTCACGGCGGTTCAATAGCAATTTTCGTTCCCTAATTGGATCGTGATTATTGACTGTACCGTGCGAATATTCAGAAATATGAAAAGAACGTATCCATAGTTCGCCATTATGAAAAATGCAATAGCTATCGTTGAAATTAGCCTTGCCTTCGCGAAGCGATTTCACTTCGGTCCCGGTAAGCATAATGCCAGCCGTATATTTATCATCAATAAAATATTCGAAATATGCTGTGCGGTTTTTGATTTCCATTGTAGGTAAAGTTCATGGTTCATAGTTCATTGACGCTTCCTTACATTGAGTCGCGCAATTTTGTTATCATTTTGCATAATATTTCATAGCTATTGTATAATTCTTCAAAATATTCTTTAGTTATATAGTTTCGCTTTATTGCCAGAAACAGACAGGCTACAACTTCAACTGCTGATCGCAAAGCTATACCCAGAAAACGTTTGAATTCAGGAATCGATTGCCCAGTGCTTCCTTCTGCAATGTTCAGAACGACAGAATCTGAAGCCCTTTTTATTTGTGAGGCTAAACTATATAACTCGGTCTTTGGAAACTTCTGAGTGAGCAGGTCAACATCATTAGAGAGATCAACTGCTGTATGCCAAACTTTTAAATCCTCAAACCAGAAAGCCATGGCTAAAGATAATTATAGTATAATCAGCAAAAGAAAACACTTTCGATTCCATCCATGAACCATTAACTATGAACCATAAGCTAATGCTTGAACAACGTCAACACCATACCAATTTTCTGCTTTAATTCTTTTCGGTTCACAATAAAATCTAAAAAGCCATGTTCCAGGATGAATTCGCTGCGCTGGAATCCGGGCGGCAAATCTTTTTTAATTGTCTCTTTAATAACACGTGGTCCTGCAAAACCAATTAATGCGCCGGGTTCTGCAATGTTCAAATCGCCCAACATGCCAAAGGAAGCTGAAATCCCGCCAAACGTCGGGTCGGTTAATAAAGAAATATACGGCAGTCCTGCATCGGACAATTGTGAAAGCTTGCCGCTTGTTTTGGCCAGTTGCATCAGCGAAAAAGCACTTTCCATCATGCGGGCACCGCCACTTTTGCTGATGACCATGTAAGGAAGTTTATGCTCCAAACAATGATCCACTGCACGGCTGAATTTTTCTCCCATCACACTACCCAGCGAACCGCCAATGAATTCAAAATCCATGCAGGCAATCACAATACCATTGCCCTCTACGGTTCCTGTTGCTACACGCATCGAATCTTTTAAATCACTTTTCGACCAGGTTTCTTCCAGCCTTTGCTGGTAGGGTTTCAAATCCGTAAAGCCCAAAAAATCTTTGGAGCGTATGTTTTCAAAAAGCTCGGTGTATTGGTTATTGTCAAAAAGTATTTCGTAGTATTCATTGCTGCCAATGCGATGATGATAATTACACTTGGGGCAAACAAACAATGCTTCACGCAGATCGTTCACTGTACAGATGTAATTACATTCCGGGCACTTGGTCCATAAACCTTCAGGCGTTTCCTTTTTTTCGGATGACGGGGTAGTAATACCTTTCTTTAAACGCTTGAACCAACTGGTTTTTGTTTCCTGTGTTTTGCCTTCTTCCCCTGCAAGATTGGCATCAAAATCTTCAAACTGTTCTACCATTATTAAGATTTTGGTTTAGCGCAAATATAAGTGTTTGAAGATTTGAGTATGAAGTTTGATATTGCTAGCCTTCACTTCTCG
This sequence comes from Flavisolibacter sp., assembly GCA_051955075.1. Taxonomy (GTDB): domain Bacteria; phylum Bacteroidota; class Bacteroidia; order Chitinophagales; family Chitinophagaceae; genus Flavisolibacter. The sequence continues at coordinate 427 of JBQCHB010000015.1, read as the reverse complement.
TGAATTCTGTATAGCTGCGAATTGTTTTAAAAACAAAACATGCCGGGTTCGCTGATGCGTTTTCTTTCTGGTTAAGATCTGTAAATGAACCATTGAATTGGCATAGTAATTGAAATTATATTCCTGATGTTTGATCAGACTTAATGACTTTTACAAGCATCAATTTTCATTACAAACATTACTGTACGTAATGAAAAACCAGTCCCGCTTCGGCGGGATTTTTTGTTACAAGGAAATAAAATGAAAGCAAAGCTGTTCCAACGAAAAAGGCGTTACACCAGACATATGTGCTTGTTGCACAACTCACATTTGTGGATAAATCTAGTGAAACAAAATGGTTGATACTATTGTCTTTAGAATATGCAAGGCAAAAAGCAATACGCAGAAAAACTCTTCACCTCTTTTCAGTTAAGCAACCATGTACCTG
>JBQCHB010000014.1:0-4098 GCA_051955075.1 Flavisolibacter sp. | reverse complement strand
TAAAGCTATTTACGGCTTCTTCTACGACGGTCACGATGTTTTAAGATAGGAACTTTGTTTTCACTACCCTTTAAAAGCCGCCCAATATTTTTTTGATGAGTAAGCAAAACGAGCATAGCAACAGTAATAGCAAATACCCTGTAGAGCTTTTCGGGTTCATTAAAGATGACCAGAATAAAAATTGGAAACGCTATGCTGGCTAAAATAGAACTTAAAGAAACCCAACGGGTTAAATATAGAACCAATATAAAAACGCCTACGCAGCAAAGGGCTACATTAGGCTGAATGCCTAATACCATTCCAAAAAGAGAAGCCACACCTTTTCCGCCACGAAACTCTGCCCAAATTGGGAAAATATGTCCAAGCACTGCCGCAAGGCCCAGGCCAAGTTGCATGTTGACAAGATAGATATCATTATCAAAAGAATAAGGAAGAAGGAAAACAAGTTTTACGGCAATAATGGCCTTTAACATGTCAACAGCCATTACAAGCGTACCCCATTTTGCACCCAGAACTCGGTAAGTATTAGTAGCACCTGAATTGCCGCTACCATATTCCCTTATATCAAAACCAAAGAAAAACTTACTGACCAAAACAGCTGTAGGAAGACTGCCAATTAAATATGCAAGTACAATCAATAAAACCTCATTCATAGAATAATGGTTGGTTGAAGCTGAACAAAAATACTATAAAATCTTTAGTCTTTACGTTAATTTAACCTTGATATTATTTGCTATTGACAAGCAACAAGGATATCCAATTATTTTTTTCAGTTTTTTTAACCAGTGAAAAATTTTGCCGATTGCAGGCTTCAACAATATGTTTTTCATCAGAAGTAAGCAAACCGCTCAATAATAAAGAACCATTTTCATGTAAGGTATTTTTTAGTTCAGGCAGGTATTGAACAATGACATTGCGGTTAATATTAGCTAAAATAATATCAAACTTTCCTGCCGGTATTTTTGAAGATAATACTACATCAATATTGCAAGAACTATTTTTTTCGATGTTTTCTTTCGCATTTTCAATACTCCAGTCGTCAACATCAATAGCCTGAATGCTTGCAGCGCCAAGCTTTTCAGCCAATATGGCTAGAATACCCGTACCTGTACCAAAATCAAAAACAGTTTTACTTGTAAAGTCCAGATGCCTCATTTGTTCAACCATCATAAACGTTGTTGCATGGTGCCCGGTACCAAAACTCATTTTTGGTGTAATAATTATTTCATAGTCAACATCTTTTATCGGTTGATGAAAATCGGCTCTTATCCCACAAAAATTATCTACAATCACAGGTTGAAAATTACTTTCCCATACTTCATTCCAGTTCCTGTCCTCTATTGTACTGATCGTAAAAGAATAGTTCTTTAGCAATTGATTTATTTCATAGCTATCAAAATTGTTTTCAGCAAAATAAGCTATCAAGCTATGTTCCGTTTGTTCAAAACCGTTAGCATTAAACTCTTCCAACTGGCTTATTAATATTTCCTGGTCCTCTTCAATTGCAGTAATTACTATTTGTATGCTGTTCATTTTTGCAAAATTAAAAAGGCTGTCGGTTGACAGCCTTGAAAAGTGATTAACAGATTTTTTATTGTTCGTTTTGTTCAGTTCCTTTTTCCTGGGAACTTTCCTGTTGTCCCTTATTGCGTTCAATTCTTGGCCTGTCATTGCGCTGCTCAAATCTTTGGCCTGCGTTTTCACGTGGACGTTCTTCTCTTTGTCCTTCTGGTTTAGGTAACAAAACTTTTCTTGACAATTTAAACTTACCGGTTTTAGGATCCGTTCCGGTTAGTTTTACTTTTACTTTATCACCCTCACTTAAAACGCCTTCTAAAGTTTCCAACCGCTTCCAGCTTACTTCCGATATATGCAATAATCCTTGCTTACCAGGTAAAAATTCTACAAAAGCACCATAAGGCTGAATAGATTTTACTGTCGCTTCGTATTCATCACCCACAACCGGAACAGCTACTATTCCTTTGATCCAATTATAGGCCCTATCTACTTTTTCCTTATCTGTACCAAAAATGCTTACTTCGCCCTGGTTGTTCTTTTCTTCGATGTTGATAGTAGTGCCTGTTTCACGCTGCATTTCCTGGATCACCTTACCACCCGGCCCGATTACAGCACCAATAAATTCACGATCAATATACATCTTCACCATGCGAGGTGCATGTGGCTTCACATCCGGACGAGCTTCCGCAATGCAATTATACATGGCATCAAGAATGTGCATTCTGCCACGGCGAGCCTGCTCCAAAGCATTCCGCATAATTTCCATGCTTAAACCATCAACCTTAATATCCATCTGGATTCCACAAATACCATCGCGGGTTCCGGTAACTTTAAAGTCCATATCGCCCAGGTGGTCTTCATCACCCAGAATATCTGTAAGAACAGCATATTTACCTTCCTTCGAAATTAAGCCCATAGCGACGCCGGAAACGTGTTTAGGCATAGGAACACCGGCGTCCATTAAAGCCAATGAACCAGCACAAACCGTTGCCATAGATGATGAGCCATTTGATTCCAGAATATCACTTACTACACGTACAGTATATGCATAATCGTTGCCGGGCATCATTTGTTTTAAAGAACGTTGAGCCAGGTTACCATGGCCTACTTCGCGGCGGCCTGGGCCTCTTAAAAACTTGACCTCGCCGGTAGAAAAAGGTGGGAAATTATAGTGTAAAATAAATTTTGAATATTCTGACTTTGCAGCACTTTCAACCAGTAACTCATCTAAAGGAGTTCCTAAAGTAACGGTTGTAAGAGATTGAGTTTCACCCCTTGTAAAAAGTGCAGATCCGTGCGGCGTTGTCAACACATCTACTTCCATATCCAATGGACGGACGTCTTCTAATCCTCTTCCGTCAAGACGAACCTTGTCATTCAGGATCATATCCCGAACTACATCATATTGTAAGTCCGACAAATAGTTTTTTACCAGTTTTTTTGTTTCGTCGGAAATGTCCTCTCCCTCTGGTAAATTAGCTTCTTTAACCAAAGCCTCTTTTAAATCTTCATAAAGCTTCTTATATCTTTCTTTGCGTTCGGTTTTGGGAAGGTTGCCTCTTGAATCTGCTTCCATTCTTGCTTTAGCAAATTCCTCTACTCTTTGGCGCAGCGTTTCATTTACTTCTGGCTTAGGATAGTCTCTTTTTGGCCCAACAGCAGCCATATCTCTTAATGCCTCCTGGGCTTTAATTTGAACACGGATAGCTTCGTGTGCTACTTCCAAAGCCTTAACCAGGTCCTCTTCACTACATTCCTTAGCCTCACCTTCCACCATCATTATGTTTTTTTCCGTGGCGGCTATAATAAAATCCATGTCGGATTTTTCCATTTCGCTACGCGTAGGGTTGATCTTAAACTGTCCGTCAATGCGGCTTACCCTAACTTCAGAAATAATTTCCTGAATAGGAACAGTAGAAACAGCCAGGGCTGCTGATGCTGCTAAACAAGCCAGCGCATCAGGCATAACTTCCGGATCGGACGAAATAAGGGTAACAATTACCTGTACTTCGCAGAAATAATCTTCAGGAAAAAGCGGACGTAAAGCCCTATCAATTAGGCGGGAAATCAATACTTCGTAATCGCTAAGTCTTCCTTCTCTTTTAAAGAACGAACCCGGAATGCGGCCTGCCGAAGCAAATTTTTCCATGTAGTCAACACTTAAGGGGAAAAACTCCTGGCCGGGCTTCGGTTCTTCGGTAGCCACCACTGTTGCCAATAGCATCGCATCGCCCATTTTTACGGTAACGGAGCCGTCAGCCTGGCGGGCTAAGCGGCCTGTTTCGATGGTCACATCACGACCATCTATACTGAATGTTTTACTGAATTTTTGTGATAACATGAGTTGATTTTGAGGGTTAGAAAGAGTTTAAAAAATAAGACTGTATAAAAGCCAAAACCCAACTGTTGTTAGTTGGGAGGCGGCTTATAATTTCATTGTTGGTCTTATTTTCTGATTCCTAATTTTTCAATCAGTTCACGGTAACCCTGAATATTATGCTTTTGCATATAATTCAGTAAGCGGCGGCGCTTACCTACTAATTGCATCAGGCCGCGATGCGTAGAAAAATCTTTTTTGTT
>JBQCHB010000013.1:0-3495 GCA_051955075.1 Flavisolibacter sp. | reverse complement strand
CACCAAAAAACTGGTCAAAAAAATCATCAAAACCGCGGTTGCGTGGAAGATTGTTACTTACTTTTTTAGCGGGAATTTTTGTTTTAATATGAACAACTGCAGGCACTGCAGCATTAGCTGCTTTTACAAAATCAAGACCTTCGGCCGGGGCGCCGGGTTTTCCATCAAAAAAACCTGCATAATTTGCCGGTATTCCTTTATCTGCAGAACCAACAGTTGCAGTATTGGCATTTGAAAATTTATTGTACAAAACAACACTGCCTACTGCAGAAACAGCGCTGATAGCTACAACAAGAAGTACCTGTTTGAATTTCATGGTTATTCAGTTTGAATGTTAAATCTATAGTTTCAAAATATATGCCTTTGCCAATTATCATTAAGTTAAGATGCCATTTTGATCTGTTGAAGCATGATTAGGCAGACATTAATTTATTTAACCTGACAACTCTACTCAATGAACTGGCTTCACAAAATAACTATATGTCAGTGTTTTTAGTTTGACCGCTAGGCCAGTTTAACATTAAATTTACGAAGGTCTTAGTAGATAATAAGATTTCAAAACCTTCATTAACGTAATTGCATTAAAAATTTCATTGTATCAACGCCATCTGCATAATCGGAGAGCCGGGGGCACTGCGCTGCTCCAAATGCAATGCTGTGTTTGCCTACTACACATTGAATAGCTTCATCGAGTAAAAGTTTCATTCTTATTTCACTTTCATTACTGTAATACTCGAAATTCAACTGGCTGATAGGAGAGAAAGGTGATGTTTCTTCCACCAGTATGATGCTTCCATTTGTCATATAGAAGCGATTGTTCAGCATGTGCACTGCTAAATTATAATCATAATTGTTTTTGTACTTATGATGATTGATAAGGTGATCGTATTTTTTAAACGCTTCCAGTAAGGGAATAAAATCATATTGAAGTGGTACAAATATTTTGGTAATATTTCTGCAGCCAAGGCCAAAATACTGGTAAACATCGTCAGCCAACGCCTCTAGTTCTTCCTTCGTTTCATTGCCGTCAAGTATGGCCACCGATGTTCGGTTCTTGCGTATAATGCTGGGATGATTTTTAAAATAATATTCAAAATACCTTGATGAATTATTACTGCCGGTAGCAATGTAAGCATCGCAATTTTTCAACAGTTCACTGATTATTATAAATTGACCTGCTTGTTCGTTCCACTCGACTAATTTATTGAGGAGGTGCTTGATCAAAGTTTCATCTTTCGAAGAAGGTTTGATCCACGCATAATGCCCGGTCAAAAAAACACAAAGAAAATCATGAAAACCCACCAGCGGAATATTGCCGGCCATCACGGTGCCTACCTTTTTGGGTGAAGAATTTTCTTCTGGTATTTTATAGTCAGCAATTAATTGCTGCAATTTTTGCGGTTGCAAAAAATTATCCGCTATGTTTTTAACGGACAGGTCAATGAACTCCGGAATAAACCAGCTATTATTCAAAAAAGCCTTGTTTTTTGCCTGGATCCAATCTTCATTATCGCTCAGCATATAATTACCTAACTGAACCAGTAACTCTTTTCTTTGTTGTAATTTCATTCCCGAACTTTAAATTTGTCAGCAAAATTAGTTTTATACCAATCAAACATACACTATGGCAATAAAGATTACAGAAGAATGTATTAATTGTGGAGCTTGTGAGCCTGAATGTCCTAACAATGCAATTTATGAAGGCGGCGTTGAATGGGCGGTTGCTGATGGCACTACAGTAAAAGGAGAATATACATTAGTTGATGGCACGGTAGTGATTGCCGATCAGCGCAATGCACCAATAGCAGTTGATACTTATTATATTGTTCCCAGCAAATGCACGGAATGCCAGGGCTTTCATGAAGAGCCACAATGTGCCGCCGTGTGCCCGGTTGACTGCTGCGTACCTGATGAGATGTACCGCGAAACCGTTGAGGAATTATTAAACAAAAAAGAAAGATTGCACATATAATTTTGTAACTTACAGCATCCGTAAGATGCAGCTTAGTCTGCTTGGAAAAACAGGTGATATTTCCTGTGTAAAAAGGTGAAGAAGTAAGGATTTCTTCACCTTTCTTATTTGGCTCCTGATTAAAGGTTATAAAATGCACTTTACATTAAGAGATTCATTTTAAAAGGTAACTTTTCTCTTTGCTTCTTTATACACTTATCACCGATTTTAATGGCTTCTTTGTGGTTTGTCATCTGTATTAAAAAATAATTTTCTACTTTCCCGCTTTAATTGATTTTTTTACATGAAGAAAAAAATTGCATTGGTAACAGGTGGCTATTCGGGAGAAGCTACCATTTCATACAGGTCGGCTACTACTATTTATAACCATTTAAGCAAGGACAAATACGAAGTATATAAAATTGATGTCAATCCTGAAGGTTGGTTTTATGAAGATGAAAAAGGCACCAAAACAAAAGTGGATAAAAACGATTTTACCCTGCAATTGAACGGACAAAAGATCACCTTCGATGTTGTTTTTATAGGTATGCATGGCACGCCTGGCGAAGATGGAAAGCTGCAGGGTTATTTCGATATGATGAGCCTACCTTACACTTCGTGCAATGCAGCTACATCAGCACTTACTTTTAATAAAAGATATACGGTTGCCGTTGCTGCCATGGCGGGCATCCCGGTAGCTAAATCGGTTCATCTTTTTAAGCATACAAAATATAATACGGAAGAAATTCTTTCAGCACTTAATTTGCCACTTTTTGTAAAACCTAACAATGGTGGTTCCAGCATTGGAATGAGCAAGGTTACCGAACCGTCGCAATTGAAAGAGGCTTTGGAAAAAGCTTTTAAAGAAGATGACCAGGTACTGGTAGAGCAAATGATACAGGGAAGAGAGTTTACCGTTGGTGTTTACAAATCAAAAGGAGAAATTACAGTATTGCCAATCACAGAAGTTGTAGCACACAAGGAAAAAGATTTTTTTGATTTTGAAGCCAAGTACGGCGGTAAATCCACTGAAATTACACCTGCTGAAATTACCGCCGACTGGAAAACAAATTTAGAAGCTACTGCCAAAAAGATTTACCAGGTATTTAATTGCAGGGGCGTAGTACGTATTGACTTTATTTACAATGCTGAGGAAAACAAGCCTTATATGCTGGAAATAAACACCATTCCGGGCCAGAGTGATGCCAGTGTTATTCCGCAACAAGTAAGAGCAAAAGGAGTGGATTTGCACGATTTTTATTCGCAGCTGGTAGAAGAGGCTTTAGAAAATCACTAACAAAAACCGCAATTGATTTTTATATCTTGCAAACCCAAATAGAAAAACCTGCATGTTTAAATTCATCACAAGCCGGCCACTTTGGGCAAATATTCTTTTTGCCGTTGTTATTGTCATTCTGCTTGTCCTGCTTTTTGTTGTTTCCTTAAACTGGATCACAAAACACGGAGAGTCTAGGACTGTTCCGGCTGTTGTTGGAAAAAATATCAACGATGTTGAGACGCTTCTGAAAGAAAAAGGATTTGAT
>JBQCHB010000012.1:0-5673 GCA_051955075.1 Flavisolibacter sp. | reverse complement strand
TCGGTAACGTCAAAACCACTGTCCTTCCTGATCTTTTGAATCCGGTTTACGAATTCGCGGGCATCGCCTTCCTGTATCAGTTCGGGTGTAACATTTATATCCAATGCCACTGTAAGCGGTCCATTGCTTGCTACGGTCCAGCCGGGTATGTCTTCGCTGCTGATCTCAACCTCGCTCAAACTCAGTTCAACAAACTCATCATTGCCAACAGGGATTGAATATCTGCCTTCTTTTTCAAATAAAGAAATTTCGTGTTGGGAAAAATTTGAAAGGGCTGTTGTAACGGCTTTCATTTTGGGGCCAAGCTTCTTGCCCAAAGCGCTGAAATTGGGTTTCATCTTCTTTTTGATGAAGCCTTCGGTATCGGTTAAATACTCAATTTCTTTTACGTTCACTTCTGCCTTTATTAAGTCTTCTACACCGTGCAATTGTTGTTCCATCAGCGGGTTCAGCACAGGTATCAGCACTTTTTGCAGGGGCTGGCGTACTTTTATGTTGGCCTTTTTGCGAAGGGAAAGGATCAATGAGGAGGCATCCTGCGCCAGGCTCATTCTTTCTTCCAGCAACGGATTGATCAATTCTTCTTTAGCCATTGGAAACCTGACATGGTGTACCGAAGCCTGCTTATGAATTTGAGTAACGGCATCCAGGTTCACAAACAGTTCATCGCTAAAGAAAGGAGAAATGGGGGCCATCAACCGCACCACTGTTTCCAAACATTCATACAACGTTTGATAAGCGGCAATTTTGTCTAACTCATACTCTCCTTTCCAAAAACGGCGGCGGCACAGGCGAACATACCAATTGCTCAGGTGCTCGTCCACAAAATCTTCAATCAATCTTCCGGCCTGCGTGGGTTCGTATTCGTTGAAGGCAGCTGATACTTTTTTGACCAGGGTTTGCAATGAAGATAAGATCCAGCGGTCAATTTCGGGCCTTTGCTCTACAGGAATGTAGGCTTCTTTAAACGTAAAGCCATCTACATTGGCATAAAGGGAAAAAAACTGGTACGTATTATATAAGGTACCGAAGAATTTACGCTGCACTTCTTTTATGCCTTCAAGGTCAAACTTCAGGTTGTCCCAGGGTGAGGCATTGGTGATGAGGTACCAGCGGGTGGCATCGGCGCCAAACTGCTCAATGGTTTTAAAAGGATCCACCACATTTCCCAAACGCTTGCTCATTTTATTGCCGTTCTTATCAAGCACCAAACCGTTTGATACACAGGTTTTGTAAGCCACGCTATCGAACAACATAACACCCAAAGCATGGAGTGTGTAGAACCAGCCGCGGGTTTGGTCAACGCCTTCGGCTATAAAATCGGCAGGGAAATTTTCTTTAAAGGTTTCAACATTCTCAAACGGGAAATGCCATTGGGCATAAGGCATGGCGCCACTGTCGAACCAAACATCAATCAGGTCTGGTTCCCGGCGCATAGGTTTGCCACTGTCTGAAACCAGGATCACTTCATCTACATAAGGCTTGTGCAGGTCGAGAATGCCGTCGTGTAAATAATGCGTATTGACATCGCCGCCTAAAACCTGGCTGGCTTTTTTAATTTCTGTGTTCAATTCATCAATGGAGCCGATGCATTTTTCTTCTGTCCCATCTTCTGTTCTCCAGACGGGCAGCGGTGTTCCCCAGAAGCGGCTGCGGCTAAGGTTCCAGTCCACCATGTTCTCCAGCCAGTTGCCAAAGCGGCCGGTGCCGGTGCTTTCGGGTTTCCAGTTGATTGTTTTGTTCAGTTCAACCATTCTATCCTTCAAGGCCGTGGTTTTAATAAACCACGCATCCAACGGGTAGTACACCACGGGTTTGTCGGTGCGCCAGCAGTGTGGATAGCTGTGCTCGTACTTTTCAACCTTAAAGGCCCTGTTTTCTTTTTTGAGCTTTACGGAGATGTCTACGTTTACATCAACGTAATTTTCTTCGTTTTTATAATCTTTTATATAGCGGTTGGAAAACTCGCCCAGGCCATCAACAAACTTTCCTTCCTTATCGACCAGGGTCAAAATACCGATGTTGTATTTTTTACCAACACGATAGTCATCAGCGCCGAAAGCCGGAGCGGTATGAACAATGCCGGTACCGTCTTCAGTGGTCACAAAATCGCCCAATAAAACACGGAACGGCTTTGCACCAGGCGTGATGGCTTTTATGGCTTCCAGTGAATTGGCTTCGTAAGGGAGTAATTGTTCATATTCTGCGCCTTCCAAATCTTTTCCCTTGAATTCCGCCAAAATTTTCCAAGGCACAATCTTTTCTTTCTCATTATAATTGTCAAAATCTCCATTCTCTCCTTCCGGCTTAAAATATTTACCTACCAAGGCTTTAGCCAGCACGACATTTACCGGAACATGTGTGTAAGGATTAAATGTTTTGACCAATACGTAATCAATATTTGGCCCTACCGTTAATCCAAGGTTGGAAGGCAGCGTCCACGGGGTTGTGGTCCATGCAAGAAAGAAAAGTTCACAGTTGGCAGTTGACGGTTGGCAGTTGGCGGCATTAAACAAAAAATCGCTTTTGTCATTGCGCAGCACCTTAAATAAAACGGTGGCACTGGTGTCTTTTACATTTTTATAGGTTCCCGGCTGGTTTAATTCGTGGGAACTTAAGCCTGTGCCGGCGGCAGGTGAATAGGGCTGGATGGATACGCTTTTATACAGCAGTCCTTTTTTATACAACTCTTTCAGGCACCACCAAAGGGTTTCGATGTATTCGTTCTTAAAGGTGATATAAGGATGCTGCAGGTCAACCCAATAGCCCATTTTAGTGGTCAGGTCGTCCCATTTATCTTTATAGCGAAGCACCGCCTCGCGACACTTTTGGTTATACTCGGCAATGGAGATCTTTTTGCCAATATCTTCCTTGGTAATACCTAATTCCTTTTCTACGCCCAATTCAATGGGCAGGCCATGTGTATCCCAACCGCCTTTGCGCTGTACTTTAAAGCCCTGCATAGTTTTATAGCGGCAAACCAAGTCTTTCAACGTTCTGGAGATAACATGGTGAATACCAGGCATACCATTGGCGCTGGGCGGCCCTTCGTAAAATACAAAAGGCTGGGCACCATCCCTGATCTCTATACTTTTTTGAAAGGCATTTTCCTGTTCCCACCGTTGTAAAACTTCTTTTTCGATGGCAGGCAAATTCAAATGCTTAAACTCTTTATAACAACTGGCCATAAGGGCTTTTCACTTAATTTAAAAAAATGGCTGCAAAGGTAGGAAAGAAAGCGCATTGCCGATGGCATGTGCGTCCTGACGGCCTTTGTTATTTGTTGAGAATACATGCCGGCGTTGGTTGATACGATGATAGGCGCTGGTTAAGGCAAATATTTTGCAGGGTAAGCGGTTTTTTTGATCGTTTTGTACGTTACTTTTTCTCTTGAAAGAAAAAGTAATCAAAAAGTTCAAGGCAAACCCAAACGCTCCGCGTGTTTTGCCAAGCCAACCCCACAGCGAAGAGTCTTTATGGTTACAGTTATTCTTTTCGATAGCTGGGTTGTCGTGCAGTGCGTGGATACTGAAGGCGCTGGTATTGCGCTTTAGTTTCCTACTGTATTTAGAAACCTTAGGTTATGCGCAATAAGGCGCAGGGGTCTTCTTTTCATCAAACAATAGGTCAGCGTCCTTTGCTTACAGTTATGCTTCGGTACATTGGTTATCGAGAGCTCCCGGCTGTCATCCGAAGGTTTCACCACTTTAAAGGAGGCCAACTCTGTAGTTTTCCTTGTTCCGTAACCCATTTTTCCCAATACGGCATTTTAAAAAACATGCCTATCCTTCTCTTTGCAAAAAATTTGAACCGTGAGAAAAATTTGTGTTTTATCGCTCCTGGCTTTTAGTTTAAATGGATTTGCTCAAACAGAATTTTCATTTGCAGCCCAATCAGCCTCTTTTGCTGAGGAAGTTTCTAATGGCATTATTTCCGGACATATCACTACAACAGATGATCATCCTGCCGCTTCTGTAACCGTTGCGGTGAAAGGCACCAATAAGTTTACCACCACAGATGAAAGCGGCTTTTTTATCATTAAAAATGTAAAAGAAGGCGTTTATACTTTGGAAATATCTATGGTAGGGCTGAAGAAGATAGAAAAAACAGTTGCAGTAAAAAAAGACAAAGAAACCGCTGTTACCATTTCGCTTGAAGAAGATGCCAGGCAACTGGCCAATGTCATTATTTCGGCAAGGAAAAGCCTGAATGAGAAACCTGTATCTATTGGCAAAGTAGCCATAGACCCGATGGATCTGCCTCAAAGCGTTAGCACAATCGGACAAAGTACCATCCGAGAGCAACAGGCTTTACGCTTAAGCGATATTATCAGGAATGTAAATGGCGTGTATTCCACCAATAACCGTGGTAATGTGCAGGAAGGATTTGGTGCCCGTGGTTACAGTTTATCAAGTACCAACTTATTCAAGGACGGTTTCCGTTTGAATTCCGGGGTAATGCCTGAGATTAGTTCTTTGGAAAAAGTGGAAGTGCTTAAAGGCAGCGCCGCTATTTTATATGGACAGGTAGCGCCGGGCGGCGTGGTGAACATGGTAACCAAAAAACCTAAATTCGATTTTGGCGGCGAAGTAGCCATGCGCATGGGCAGCTACGATCTTTATAAACCCAGCTTTGACGTTTACGGTCCTGCCAGCTCCACCATAGCTTATCGTATAAACGGAACATTTGAAAGTGCGAACAGCTACCGCGATGTGGTAAGCTCCAGGCGGTATTATGTCAATCCTTCTTTGCTGTTTAAGCTAGGAGAAAAGAGCGAATTGATGGTACAAGGCGATTATTTAAGACACGAGTTTACTCCGGACTTTGGAATCGGTTCTGTTGGCAATACTAAGATTCCTGATCTGCCGCGTTCTACATTCTTAGGCGCTTCGTGGAGTTATAATACCACACAGCAAACCACGGCAACCACTTCTTTTAAACACCAGTTCAACAAAGCATGGAACCTGGATGCTGCCGCTTCTTATCAACATTATAAGCGGGATTATTTTTCTACCGAAAGGATACAGGCCGATGCTAGCGGAGACTGGAAAAGACCTTTAGGCAAAATAAACTCCGGAGAAAATTATTATGCAGCGCAGGCTAATGTAACCGGTAAGTTTAAAACAAAATCTGTGGAGCACATATTGTTGGCAGGTGTTGATGCTGACAGGTCGATCACCAGCAATTATGATTACAGTTTTCCCGACGTGGGTTTTGGTGACAAGATTTATGATAAGATCAATGTTTTTGATTTGAATAAATACCCACAGCGCACCGACATACCGGAGGCTACTGCCATCAGAAAAAGAGAAGCGCCTATTAACCGCTTTGGCGCTTATGTGCAGGATTTGCTGAAGATTTCTCCTAAGTTCAATGTGTTGGCCGGCGTAAGATGGTCGTATGTGCAAACAGCAGGCATTGATTCTACAACGCTTTCAAACGGCATTACAACAACAGGCGAAACACGCAACGACAAAGCGTTTTCACCAAGACTCGGCCTGGTGTACAAACCCACGCAATCCACTTCTCTATTCGCCAGCTATGCCAATTCATTTAATGTAAACACAGGGCAGGATATTTATGGCAATTCGCTTGATCCTTCTGTTATTGACCAATATGAATTAGGTGTTAAAAATGATTTCTTCCAGGGAAGATTATCTGCCAATGTAACTG
>JBQCHB010000011.1:0-3773 GCA_051955075.1 Flavisolibacter sp. | reverse complement strand
CAAATGCGCCAGAACCTTTGGACTTGTAAGATCATTAATGGCTACCACGTCAATTCCTTCCATATTATAAATCTGGCGAAAAACCAGGCGGCCTATCCTTCCAAAACCATTGATGGCGACTTTAACAGTACTCATATTACTCAATTTAAATTTTAAAATGCGGGGCGAAGTTAAAGAAGTTTTAGGTTTTACTCTTTTAGTTTTAGTTAATGCCAATAGCTCCGCAATTGTAAAAGCCATTGTGAAACAACAGAAACAAAAAATTACAACTGTCTTAATTAAACACTCTTCTTTACCTTAACGCCTCAATTTATACCATGAACAAACTAACACCCTTCATTTCTTTTTTATTAATTGTTTCGTGCAGCACTACAAAGAATACACTCAGCTCTCATGCTATCGATCCCTACCATTACACCACTACCAAAAAGACAGTAACCCAAAAAGGCGCTGTTGTTTCGGCGCATCCATTGGCAAGCAAGGTGGGTGTAATGGTGATGAAACAAGGCGGTAATGCAGTAGACGCTGCTATTGCTACCCAACTGGCCTTGGCCGTTGTATATCCCAATGCAGGCAATATTGGCGGTGGTGGTTTTATGGTAGCCAGCCTGGCCAATGGTAAAACAGTGGCCCTCGATTACCGGGAGATGGCGCCATCGGCCGCCAGCCGCGATATGTATTTAGATGCGCAGGGCAACGTCGTGGACGGCAAAAGCATCAATGGACATTTGTCAAGCGGCGTACCGGGCACTATTGCCGGGTTATTCGAAAGCCTGCAATACGCAAAGCTGCCATTTAAGCAATTAATTCAACCAGCTATTGAACTGGCCGAGAAAGGTTTTGTGCTTACAGACAGAGAAGCTGCTTCTTTAAACAGCATTCAGCACGACCTCGGAAAATACAACACCATGCCTTCTGCATTTCAAAAAGAAGCAAAATGGAAAACCGGGGATACGTTAATACAACCAGATCTTGCCAATACTTTAAAACGCATAAGAGATAATGGCGCCAAAGGTTTTTATGAAGGCACAACAGCACAACTGGTAGTAGATGAAATGAAAAGAGGCGGTGGCATCATTACTCTGGATGATATGAAAAACTATAAGGCCAAATGGCGTGAGCCGCATCAATTTACGTATAAAGGTTACACTGTTGTAGGAATGCCCATGCCCAGCAGCGGCGGCGTGTTACTGCATCAAATGATGAAGATGGTGGAAGATAAACCATTACCTTCTTATGGCTTTTTGTCGCCGCAGGCTGTACAACTTATGACGGAAGTGGAACGCAGGGCTTATGCTGACAGGGCCGAATACATGGGCGATGCCGATTTTTACAAAGTGCCTGTACAAATGTTGACCAGTGAACAATACCTGCACGACCGTATGAAAGATTATCAGCCGGGCACGGCAGGCAACAGCCAGCAAATAAAACCCGGCGTGTTGCCCCTGAAAGAAAGTGAACAGACCACGCACTTAAGTGTAATTGATGCCGAAGGCAACGCCGTATCGGTAACTACTACTTTAAACAACTCTTTTGGCAGCAAAACAGTAATTGGCGGTGCAGGCTTTTTTATTAATGATGAAATGGATGACTTCAGTGCTAAACCTGGTGTTCCCAATTTATATGGTGCTGTTGGCGGCGAAGCCAATGCTATTGCTCCCGGTAAACGCATGCTAAGTTCTATGACGCCAACTGTTGTGCTGCAAAACGGTAAACCTTTTTTAGTAGTAGGCACACCCGGCGGTACTACCATTCCCACTTCTGTATTTCAAACCATTATTGACGTTATTGATTTTAATATGAACACGGAAGATGCCGTGAACAAACCCAAGTTCCATCACCAATGGCTGCCCGACCAAATAGATGTGGAAAGAACTTTTCCGCAGGCTACACGAACAGCGCTGGAAAATATGGGTTATAAGATCAAAGAAAGGGGTTCTATTGGCAGAACGGAAGTAATTAAAGTTTTGCCCGATGGCAAGCTGGAAGCTGTTGCCGATAACCGCGGCGATGATGGTGCAGAAGGGTGGTGAGAGGGTTTTGAGTTTTAGGTTTTGAGTTATCCCGGTGCAACGGTAAGGTTGCCACGGTAGTTCTATTTGCTATTATGTAAACTACAGGTCCCCATTTCCAGGAACAATAATAAATGAAGCAAGAACATTAACTGCATAATTTTGCAACAACATCATCTATCTAAATGCCTCACCCCCACACAATCAAAAACCTAAGCCATGAGCGTAGCTTCTCAATATTTAGACAGTATTATCAAGCGTTTTAAAGAATACAAAGCATTAGGCGATAAAACCTTTGCACAATTAAGCGATGACGAAATGCTGCATCAACCCAATGAAGCATCGAACAGCATTGCTGTAATTATTCAACACCTGCACGGCAATATGCTAAGCAGGTGGACCAACTTTTTAACCGAAGATGGTGAAAAGGAATGGCGCAAAAGGGACGAAGAGTTTGAAGCACAGCAATTCTCTAAACAACAGTTGATAGAAAAATGGGAAGAAGGCTGGAAGGTCTTTTTGGATACGCTGGAATCTTTGCAGGAAGACGACCTTTTAAAGACCATTACCATCCGCACACAACCCTTAGTGGTAATTGATGCTATTAACAGGCAGATGGCGCATTACTGCTCGCATGTGGGACAGATCATTTACATAGGCAGGCTGATAAAAGAAGGCCAATGGCAATCATTGTCTATACCTAGAGGCGCATCGCAGCAGTTTAATAAAGACATGCAGCAATCAAGGCATTAGCTGCACCAATAAGTGTTATTGGTGAACGACGGCATCTTTTACGGCTTTGTTTTCAAGCGTAATAGTATTGTCGCCTGCTTCTACCAGCTTGAAAGGCGACCTGACTTCGGCGGGCAGCTTATCCCACAGGTCAGTGGCCTTTCCCTTGAACGATACTTCAAGCAATGCGTTAGATGCTTTGTATTGCATTATTACAGCCTTAACACCTTTTAGCTTCTTTAAATTCTCCTTCAATCCGGCAAGGCTGGCATCATCGTATTCAATATTGGCAATGGCAATAGCTATGGTATCTCTTTTACTGCCAAACAGCGTACTAAATGACGTCTTTACATCATTCATAGATGTCTTAAGGTCTTTGGTGGCCTTTTTTAAAGAGTCGGTACCATCGCTTAAGGTTTTTTGAGGCGACTTGGTTGTTGCCACCGGCGCCTTTGCCTGGTTGCTGGAAGAACTGGACTGCGTAGTGCCTCTTTTTTGAGCCACAACCGATGCGGATAAAAGCATTGCCAATACAGCAACATACAGGTTATGCATTTTCATACATTTCGATTTAAGTTCTGAAAACAATTTTCCTGTACAGATTAAATGGAAGTAGTAGAAATGCTATCGTGGGGTAGAAATAAGTAGTATAAAGGTAGATGGATTTTGAAAATGGAAGGGAAATTTCTGGTGGATGTGCTGCATAAAAACGCCGGACATGGCCACCCCTATATACTTTTTGCTTATGGAATTGCCGATGTAGTACGTTAATAACAAGAGGCCGTATATTTCAACGGCCTCTTTTATGTAAGCACATTTCACCTCAATAGTGTGTACCCGTCTACCTTTTTGCTTTTATCAGTTTGAGTGTTGTTTTTTGATTATTTTGGATCAGTTCTACAAAGTAGAGTCCTGGCTGGTAGTGGTGTCCTATGGTAAGGGTGGCTTTTGCTGGTATGTTGTCTTTTGTTTCCATTACTCTGCCCACTGCGTCCAATACCCTTAACTGCGCCTTCCCTTCTGTACTGC
>JBQCHB010000010.1:0-11172 GCA_051955075.1 Flavisolibacter sp. | reverse complement strand
GGGCTTACTAAATTAGTAAACCCATTATATAAACAACTTAATTTTTTATTGTAGTAATTAAAAGTAAAGCCAGTAAGTAAGTATGTTTGGAAAAACGCCTAGAAGAACTGTAACCGCCGCCAATGCTATTAAAGTATATTTAAAACCGGTTGAGATTTGAATGGTAGCTCCGGCTTCACCTGTTTTAAAATACATAGACTGGATGAGACGGAAATAATAATAAACGCTGATGGCAGCCATCAATACTGCAAAAATGGCCAGGGCCATATTGCCCGCATTAACAGTGGCTTTTAGCATATAGAACTTGGAAAGAAAGCCTGCAGTTAACGGAATACCTGCTAAAGACAAAAGGAAGATGACAAGCGTAGCGGCAATTACAGGCTGTTGCCTTGCGAAGCCATTAAAACCATCAAAAGTGTAATCTCTCATCTTTACCAATACAGCAAAAATGCCAATGGTTGCCAGAGAATAAGCTGCAGCGTATAAAATCAAACCTTCTTTTGCATCAGCATTTAATGCATACACAGCCAGCATCATAAAACCAGCCTGCGAAATACTGGAATAGGCCAGCATCCTTTTTACGCTTTGCTGAAATACCGCAGTAATATTTCCAATAAATAAAGTAACTGCTGCAATAATAGCTACCAGCAATTTCCATTCGGGGCGGATAGCTGAAAACTCGTCGTTGAACAAACGCATGAAAGCAATAAAGCCTGCAGCCTTTACAATGGTTGCCATAAAAGAAGTAAACACCGTTGGTGCACCATCGTACACATCCGGCGCCCAAAAATGGAAAGGCGCAGCCGATACTTTAAACGACATAGAAAATAATAACAGCATCATGCCAGTAATTAATAACACAGGTGCTTTGTCTGCTGATAAAGAAGTCGCCGTTGCAAAAGTTCCGGTGGCGCCATAGATCAATGCTATACCCATCAGCATTAATCCTGTAGAAAAAGAACCAAGCAAAAAATATTTTAAAGATGCCTCGTTGCTTTTTAAATTACGTTTATCGCTACCTGTTAATATATAAAGCGGGATCGTAATGATCTCTATTCCCAAGAACAACATCAGCAACGATTTAAAAGATGCAGATATGACAACGCCTGCTAAAATAAAGAACAGCAAAGCAAAATAATCGCCGTAGTGATGTCCTACTTTCTCCATATCTCTCGACGACAATAAAAAGAAGGCAAAAGTGCAAATATTAGCCACCAGCGAAAACAACAAAGCAAAACGGTCAAAACCAAGCATGCCTTTGGTGTCAATGTGAAAAATGGTTACGCCTCGTAGTTCCAATATATTAACAGCAATAACAGCCAGTAATAAAATGTGGGCCAGTACACGGACATTATTTTTATTGTTCAGCAAAAAAGAGCTGAACATCATAATAACACCACTAACAGCCAAAAAAATTAATGCGTTCATATTATTTTACAAACAGGTGAGCAACATTTATTTTATTAAACAATACATCAACGAAACCATTTGTCAGGTTCAACAACGGTTGCGGATAAACACCGAAAACAACAACCAGCAGAACAATTACACCAAGTGCTACTCTTTCATTGGTATAAACGTCGTGTGCCTTTTCGGTAATGGCATTTGTAGATCCATAAAATAATTTCTGGATCATATTTAATGTATAAACAGCAGATAAAATAATGCTTAAGATAGCGACTGAGGTAAATACCACCCTATAATTCGAAAGCGTATTCCATATTCCGTTAAACATTAAAAATTCGCCTACAAATGAATTGGTCAACGGCAGCGCCACATTGGCCAAACCAACAATAACCAGTAATGCAGTAAGGCCCGGCGCTTTTTGTGCAATGCCGCCTAGCTGAGACAGTTTTCTTGTTCCAAACTGGCGTTCGATCAGCTCAACCACTATCCACAATCCGATAATATTAATGCCGTGGTTAAACATTTGCATCATCACACCTTTCAATCCAATGTTGTTTTCAGCAAAAATGGCCATCACCATCAAACCCATGTGCGCAATAGAAGAATAAGCGATCAATCGCTTTAAATCGTCTTGTATAATGGCAATCACTGAAGCATAAATAATTCCAACGACAGAAAGTGTCATCACCACATCGCCCCATGCATGAACAGCAGAAGGAAAAATTGGCCACACCCAGCGAATAACGCCGTACACACCCATTTTCACCATGATGCCGCTTAATACCATAGTGGCTGCTGTTGGCGATTGTTCGTAAGTATCGGGCTGCCAGGTGTGTAAAGGGAAAATGGGAATCTTTACTGCAAACGCCAGAAATAACAACCAGAACAACCAGCTTTGTGTGCCAGTAGATAATTTTAAAGCGTAAAAAGCTTCTAAAGAAAACGAATGAGCCGGCGTTTGAAAATAGAGATATAATAAACCTACCAGCATGAGCACCGAACCAGTAAATGTGTACACAAAAAATTTAAACGTAACCGGAATTCTCTTTTCACCTCCCCAGCCCGAGCAAAGAAAATACATCGGTATCAGCGCCAGCTCCCAAAAGAAATAAAACAGCAAGGCGTCGCTTGCGGTGAACACACCCATCAAACCTGCCTGCGTCAATAACATCAGGGCAAAGAAATTATTTGATTTCCTGTATTCTGATTTCCATGTGGCAATTAAAATGATAGGATAAGCCACGGCTGTGAGCAAACAAAGTATTTGTGATAAGCCATCTAATTGTAAAGAAAAGGAGCTGCCAAGGCTTCCCATCCATTGCGCATTGAAATTCAGTTGGCTTGCCGATTGCATAAATGTGTTGCCCGCAATTGAGATCAACAAAGTAACAATTGACATCAGCAAAGCCCATGCACGAACAGTTTTGTCATTCTTTAAAAAGAACGACAGCAAGCCGCCAATCAATGGAATCAAAAACAGTAATAAAACAATCATAATCCCCCTGTCCCCCCTGAAGGGGAGACTTAGATCCATCAGTCTCTCTTATCTGCAACTTTCATTTCAGAAGGAAGACCAAAGGCAATTTTTTAAGGTTAAAAATTTGGTTCATTAAACGGCGACAACAACTTAAAGTTTTTATCTCCGCAACTTTATGTTTAAAGAACTAATTGTAATGAATAAGGTTTCTCCGCCTATCCCGATAGCTATCGGGAGCCTTTCAGGGGACAGCGGAGTTACTTCCTTAAAAAGAACTGTAACACAAAAAACATCAGCATGCTGATTACCATCAATAATACATAGCTGCCTACCTGGCCGCTCTGCAGCCAGCGCAACTGGCGGCTGCCATAATTTACCAATCTTCCCACGCCATTTACAATAGCATCAATCCCGCTTTTTTCAAAATAACGATTGGCTACAACACCTAATTTATTCACAGGCTGCACAACAAGGCTGTTGTACAATTCATCTACATACCATTTGTTTTCCAACAATTTTCCAAAAGCCGTTGGCTGTTCTTCTTTATAAGTTCTATAACGCAGCCATGCAACAACAATAGCAACAATTGCAATCACCGTGGTTAAAGCCATCAACATTATTTCTGTTGAATGTGTAACATGATTCACTTCAACACCAAGTTGCTTAGGATTAATCACCGGCGATAAAAATTCCACCAGTTTTTCACCGCCATGCATAAACACTTCAGGTACGCCAACAAAGCCACCAATGATAGAAAGTACTGCCAGTACCATTAAAGGAACGGTCATAGCAGCCGGGCTTTCGTGAATATGATGTTTTTGTTCTTCCGTACCTCTGAATGTTCCGCCAAATGTGATGAACAATAAACGGAACATATAAAACGCAGTTAATGCAGCAGTAATCACACCAACCACGTAAAGGAATTTGTCATGCTCAAAAGCACCCAATAAAATAGCATCTTTAGAAAAGAAACCCGACAGCGGCGGAATACCGGCTATTGCCAAACAACCGATTAGAAAAGTAATGTAAGTAACAGGTAGTCTTTTTCTTAAGCCGCCCATAAAGCGAATATCCTGCTGGCCGCTTACCGCATGAATAACAGAACCTGAACCAAGGAACAACAACGCTTTGAAGAAAGCATGCGTCATTACATGAAACACAGCAGCCACATAGGAACCTGTTCCCAGCGCCAGGAACATATATCCCAGCTGGCTCACCGTAGAATAAGCGAGTACTTTTTTAATATCGTTTTGTTTGAGTGCAATAGTGGCAGCCAGCAAAGCAGTGGCAGCGCCAATTACCGCAATAACAGTATTAGTGGCAGGCGCCAGCGCATATAAAGCATTGCTTCTTGCAATCATGTAAATACCTGCTGTCACCATAGTTGCGGCATGTATCAACGCAGATACGGGTGTAGGACCAGCCATCGCATCGGGCAGCCAGGTGTACAAAGGAATCTGTGCACTTTTGCCGGTAGCACCTAAGAAAAGCAACAAAGTGATCCCGGTAATATCTGTTGCTGAAAGCTTGTTTAAACCAGCAAATACATCTGCATAATTTGCAGAGCCAATTTTAGAAATGATCCAGAAAACCGCTAACAGGAAACCTAAATCACCGATGCGGTTCATCACAAAAGCTTTTTTAGCCGCCTTTGTGTAATCAATATTTTTAAACCAGTAGCCAATCAATAAATAGGAACATAAACCAACACCTTCCCAACCTATGAACATGATGACATAGTTGGCACCCGTCACCAACAAAAGCATGGAGAATACAAACAGGTTGAGATAAGCAAAATATCTTCCGAAATGTTCCTTTTTCTCTTCGTGCATGTAAGCAGTTGAGTAAACATGAATCAAAAATCCAACGCCTGTAATGATCAGGAGAAATAAAGTAGAAAGCTGGTCGATTTGAAAAGAAAAGGGAACTTTTAAATCACCAACATTAATAAAATCAAAATAGTGCATTACAGGGTTGCCCTCAATACGGGCACTTTGAGAGATGATCTTTGCACCAATGATTTCATCAAGTTTAAAAAAGACAATAAGACTGATAACAAAAGAAGCCAGTACTGTTCCGCAGCCCACAATACTTACCAACCCTTTCGACAAATGTTTTCTTCCTAGTCCATTGATTAAAAATCCAATGAACGGCAAAAGAGGAATTAAGAAAATTAAGTTCTTCATTTTTCAAGCTATGAGCCTTGAGCTTCGAGCTTTGAGCCTGAACCTTTTGGCCCGCAGCTCACAGCTATCTGCCGCAGCTTTTCTAATGTTTTAGTCTGTTCAAAAAGTTTATATCCACTGAATGCGTATTGCGAAACAGCATCACGATAATTGATAAGCCCACTGCCACTTCTGCCGCAGCTACCACCATTATAAAGAACACAAATAACTGCCCATCGCTTCCTTCATTTGCCGTGGCTGCTGCGCCTGCCAGATGGTGCACTTTGGAAAATGCCACCAGCAATAAGTTCACGGCATTTAACATCAGTTCAATGCACATAAAAATGATGATGGCGTTGCGGCGTGTGAGCACACCAATGATGCCTATAATAAACAAGGCAATGGAAAGAAATATGTAATAGTTTACTGGCATACCCTCTATTCCCTAAAGGGAAGTTTTGATTTCGTGATTAAATACAATTACGTTCATTGAAGTGTGCAATGCAACAGAAACCGAAGTTTCTGCTACCTGTTACACTATTGTTACTTTATGCTAAAGAACTGATTGAAATAAAAGACACTGCCATCTGCCCACCGGGGGACAGGGGCTTATGCGTTCATTGCTTCCTGCGTGGCTTCCACTTTCCTGATCTCTTTTTCAACCGGGCTGTGTTCGTCCCTTTTTCCTAAGATCACAGCTCCCACCATGGCACTTAAAAATAAAATAGAACTGATCTCAAAAGGCACAACGTAATCTTTAAACAATACCTGTCCCAAATTTTGTATCAATCCTATATCGCCTGTAACCAATTCTGCCATTTGCTTTTCTGTGTTGCGCAATGCAGCCACCAACACCAGCAATAAGCATCCTCCTGCTACCGCACCAATCAACTTCAACCATTTATTCTTTTGCGGCTCTGTGTCTTTGTTCAAATTCATCAGCATAATAACAAACAGGAACAATACCATGATGGCACCGGCATATACAATAATATTTACCACAGCCAAAAACTGGGCATTCAGCAAAATATAATGACCCGAGATGGTAAAGAAAGTTACAATAAGCCACAGCACACTGTACACCGGATTCTTGCTGGTGATCACCATTAAGGC
Organism: Flavisolibacter sp.; assembly: GCA_051955075.1. Lineage (GTDB taxonomy): Bacteria > Bacteroidota > Bacteroidia > Chitinophagales > Chitinophagaceae > Flavisolibacter. Next base: position 5,010 of record JBQCHB010000010.1, on the reverse strand, counting down.
GCTGAAAAGCGTTAGTACAGAAAGTGTCCAGAAAAGTATTTGCGTGATTGTCATTCGCAGTTTGGTTCAATTATTTTTTATTCTTGTCAATATCACCCTTTGCCTTAGCATATCCTTCGGGATCAGTTTTCGGGTTGGGAATCAACAAATCGTCTTTACCATAAATAAATCCTTTACGGCCATAGTTGGCTGGTGCAAAAGTTTGCGATAAATACACTGCATCTTTTGGGCAAGCCTCTTCGCACAATCCGCAGAAAATACAGCGCAGCATATTGATCTCGTACTTGGCCGCATATTTTTCTTCACGATACAAATGCTCTTCGCCAGGCTGACGTTCTGCTGCTTCCATGGTAATGGCTTCCGCAGGACAAGCCAGGGCACACAACCCGCAAGCTGTACATTTTTCACGGCCCTCTTCATCGCGGTTTAAAATATGTAATCCACGAAACACCGAGGAGAACGGTCTTTGTTGCTCAGGGTAATTAATGGTAGGTCTTTTTTTGAACAGGTGGCTGAACGTAATACCCATGCCTTTGAAAATAGAAGGCAGGTATAATTTTTCCCATACCGTCATGGGCTTTCGTTCCACCTGTTTGTTTCTGTTTGTTAATGCTTGCATCTTCGATCCTCTTCTACTTTTAACGGCGCAAAATTAGCCGTTTTAGTTCAGCTTAATCAGCTGTTTATTTATTTAAAAGCAATATTACTACTGCCGTAATCAACATATTGGCTAAAGCCAGTGGCAACAAGCCTCTCCAACCCAGTTTCATTAACTGGTCGTAACGGAAACGCGGGATGGTCCATCGGATCCACATGAACAGGAAAATGAAAAAGAAGGCTTTTGCCATTAGCACCAAAAATCCAATTAGTCCAACCCACCAGTGATTGCCCCAGGTCGCTTCGTTCACAAACGGAATATCGTAACCACCAAAGAAAAGTGTTGCCATCACCACAGATGAAATGAACATGTTGATGTACTCGGCAAATAAATAGAAACCCAATTTCATAGATGAGTATTCCTGGTGATAACCAAAGTTCAATTCATTTTCTGCTTCGGGTAAATCAAATGGCGTACGGTTACACTCGGCCAATGCGCACACAAAAAATATTAAAAAGCCCAGTGGCTGGTAAATAATGTTCCAGCCATGCGCCACCTGGTGGCCAACAATAGTGCTCATTCTCAGATCGCCTACTACCATTAGAACGGCCAGTAAAGAAAGGCCCATCGCCAGTTCGTAAGAAATCATTTGAGAAGCGCCGCGAATAGCAGCCAGCAAAGAAAATTTATTATTGGAAGCCCAGCCTCCGATCATAATGCCATACACGCCTAAGCTTACTACCCCGAAAACGTAAAGAATTCCAATGTTGATGTCAGAGATTTGCAAAGGCACCTGGCGGCCTGCTACGTCAATGGTCCAGCCCCAGGGAATGACGGCGCTGGTCATGCAGGCAGTGATCATAGCTAGCATGGGGCCCAAAATGAAAAGGAATTTGGAAGAAGTCAATGGTATAATTTCTTCCTTCATAAAAAGTTTTACACCATCTGCCAACGGCTGCAGCAGGCCAAAAGGGCCGGCACGGTTAGGGCCGCGGCGGTCTTGTAAAAAGGCAGCAATCTTACGTTCAGCATACGTGCTGTACATGGCTACAACCAAAGCAGTAGTTACGATAATAGCAACCAAAATCAGTTTTTCCAGAACGATCCACCAATCTATTTGTAATAAGTGCATATTTTAAGCTTCAATGTCTTTCAATTTTCTTTTTCGGCCTTTGTTGAAAAGTTCAACTACAATGCCTGCAACAACACCACTGATTGCCGCAATCAGCGCATCACTGAATTCCAATTTAATTATCCGGTATAGAACTGTAAAGAACACAGCTACTATCACTATGGCGGATATCAAATATGAAATAAGGATTTTCATATCATGGCGTATCAGGGTTCGTTGAATCCGTTCCTGCCAAATTTCTTCCCTTTCCTTCTTTCACATCTGTTGGATTATTGCCCGTTGCCATCGGATTCCCATTGAACGTGGCCCCGCTTGCCGGGCCGTTAATCACGTTTAGATCAACCATGTTCACTTCACTAACACTGTGAATATCCATCAACAATTTAGGCTTGCGGTGCATCAAAGGCTCAAATGTTTCATTTGGCTTTTGAATACCTACATAATGCCCCTGCGCTATAACAGAATGCCTGTTCACCCTGGTAGGCCCTTCAATTACCCAGTCGCTTACTTTTTTCTTTTCAAAACGACATTCGTTACAGATCCAATCTTCTACTTCACCCCACTGGTCTTTACGGGCTGTTACCCGCAACACGTCATCGCCACGCATCCACAATCTTACTTTTCCGTTGCAATGCGGACAATCACGATGTGCCTCTACCGGTTTGGTAAACCAGACGCGGTTTTTAAAGCGAAACGTTCTGTCGGTCAATGCACCCACCGGGCACACATCAATCACGTTTCCAATCATGGGGCTATCCAATGATTTTTGAATGTAAGTGGCAATTTGCGCATGATCGCCTCTGTCCAACACACCATGCTCACGATTACCAGCTATTTGGTTTGCCGTATGTACACAACGATAGCAAAGAATGCACCGGGTCATGTGCAATTGAATGTACGGGCCTATGTCAATACGCTCAAAAGTTCTTTTCTTAAACTCGTAGCGGGTGCCTTCGGTGCCATGCTCGTAACTTAAATCCTGAAGATCGCATTCACCCGCCTGGTCGCATACCGGGCAATCCAGCGGATGGTTGAGCAACAGGAACTCTACCACGCCTTTTCTGGCTTCCAGCACGGCAGGATTGGTAATATTTTCTACTACCATTCCATCCATTACATTGGTACGGCAACTGGCCACCAGTTTTGGCATAGGCCGTGGATCAGCAGTGGAACCTGCAGCTACTTTTACCAAACAAGTACGACAATAACCGCCGGTGTTTTTCAATTTGCTGTAATAGCACATGGTTGGCGGCACTACATCACCACCAATTTTACGGGCAGCCATTAAAATGGTCGTTCCCGGCTCCACTTCAACAGTGATGTTGTCTATGGTTACTTTAAATAATTTTTTTTCGTCTGACATCTTTGCGATCCTTTGCGCAGAACTTCGCGTTCTTTGCGGTTATAGGTTATTGACAACTCTTTTAATTCCGTCTTTAAGTTTAAGAACATTAAAATTCATTAACAATCCAAGTTTCTTATTTGTCAACTTTAAATAAGTTAAGACTTGGGCTAGATGAATGTCATTCAAAGCTTCTACTGCCTTTACTTCGATAATCAATTTATTTTCAACTAGCACATCACATCTAAATCCACATTCTAATTTTACTTCTTCAAAAACCAAGGGAATTGGCTTTTGCTTTTCAATCATTAAGCCTGACTTAATAAGCTTGTAACTCAAACATTCCTCATAAACTGACTCTAACAATCCTGGCCCTAAGTTTTGGTGAACTTTTATTGCTTCTCCAATTACTATAGACGACAATTCATTTTCGTTCATAATTTTTATTTAACCGCAAAGAGTGCAAAGAGACGCAAAGCAATTATGAACCTAACTTACTGCCACTTCTAACGGATCGGCATAATGTGCCAAACCAAAATTCCTTACCTGCGCTTCCTCCGGATTTAACACATGCCATTCAAATTCATCGCGGAAGTGACGGATAGCAGCTGCTACCGGCCATGCTGCAGCATCACCCAGCGGACAAATGGTATTGCCTTCAATTTTGCTCTGAATATTCCATAGCAAGTCAATATCGCTCATCTTTCCTTTTCCATATTCAATATTGTGCAGGATCTTTTCCATCCAGCCGGTTCCTTCCCTGCACGGCGAACACTGCCCGCAGCTTTCATGGCGGTAAAACCGTGCAAGCGTCATGGTGTGCCTTACCACGCACTGGTCTTCATCCAACACAATAAACCCGCCCGAACCCATCATAGAACCCGTAGCAAAGCCACCATCAGCCAGACTCTCATAGGTCATCATTCTTTTTTCGCCTTTAGCTGTTGTCAGCAACAAATTAGCAGGCAAAATAGGAACCGACGAACCGCCAGGAATACAGGCCTTTAATTTTTTGCCGTTTGGAATACCACCGCAATATTCATCGCCGTAAATAAATTCTTCTACAGAGATGGTCATGTCAATTTCGTAAATGCCCGGCTTATTGATATTGCCGCAGGCAGAAATCAATTTTGTACCGGTAGATTTTCCAACCCCCATCTTCGCATATTCTTCTCCACCAATATTTAAAATTGGAACAACCGCAGCAAGCGTTTCAACATTGTTGACCACTGTCGGACAATCATACAAACCTTTCACCGCAGGGAAAGGCGGCTTGATGCGGGGATTGCCTCTTTTGCCTTCCAATGATTCCAGCAAAGCGGTTTCTTCGCCACAGATGTAAGCACCTGCGCCACGTTGCACATAGATCTGGCAATCGAAGCCCGAGCCTAAAATATTTTTGCCCAGAAAACCAGCCTTGTTGGCTTCGGCAATAGCTTGTTCTAAAATATCAACGATCCAGGCATACTCGCCACGGATGTAGATGTACGTCCTGTTTGACCCCAATGCAAAAGAAGAGATGATTAAACCTTCAATCAGCAAATGCGGGATGAACTCCATCAGGTAACGGTCCTTAAACGTACCAGGTTCCGATTCATCAGCATTGCACACCAAATAGCGGGGAACGCCTTCAGGCTTGGCCAGGAAGCTCCATTTCATTCCAGTTGGGAATCCCGCTCCACCGCGGCCACGCAAACCGCTTTTCTTTACTTCTTCCACAATATCTGCCGGCGCCATTTTAAAAGCTTTTTCCGCAGCAGCGTATCCACCATTTTTGCGATAGACATCGTACGTACGGATGCCTTCTATGTGCGCCTTATCTAATAATAATTTTCGACCCATTTATAATGTATAATGCAAAGTGTAAAATGAAAAATCTTGGTGTTTTACATTTTACACTTTTAATTTTTCTATTCAGCTTTTGGTTTATCGTAGTTG
>JBQCHB010000009.1:0-8404 GCA_051955075.1 Flavisolibacter sp. | reverse complement strand
TTCATTTTCGTAAAAAGGAGGATTGCAGATAATGCAGTCATATTTTTTATGGGTGTGAAAAGAAAGAATATTCTCGTTAAAAACACGTATGCAGTTCTTCCATGGCGATGCAGCAATATTTTCTTTGGCTTGCGATGCCGCTTCAGTGTCAATTTCTACAGCGTCAATTTCAACATCCTTTTTTTGAGCCGTCATTAAAGAAAGCAAACCGGTTCCTGTTCCAATATCTAAGAGGCTTTGTACTTCAACTTTCGAATTTTGAATTTGCTCAGCAATCCATGCTCCGAAAAAACAACTGTCTGTCGTTACTTTCATGGCACACCGGTCGTGATGAACAGTAAATTGCTTGAATTGAAAATAGGAGTTGGGCATGCGTTTGAGGAGTTCACAATTTTATTATCACCATTCCGCCCTTGCACTGGCTGTTACTGAAAGGTCTGTAAAGTCTTTATTCAAATATTTATAATAAGCGGTAATGGCTATCATGGCCGCGTTGTCAGTACAATATTGGAACGGGGGAATGAAAGCATTCCAACCATTTTGTTCGCACATTTCTTTAAAAGCTTTGCGCAATCCGCTATTGGCAGAAACACCACCGGCGATACATAAATCACTAATGCCGGTTTGCAAGGCTGCTTTTTTCAACTTGTGCAAAAGAATAGTAACAATTCGGTGCTGGATGGAAGCACATATATCTGCCAGATTTTCTTTTACAAATTCCTGCTTTTCTTCTTCAGTTGCCAAAAAATCCTCTTTGTAAATATTGCTTTTACCGGCATTTTGCAAAAAGTATAAAATGGAAGTTTTTAATCCGCTAAAACTAAAATCCAAACCTGTTATTTGCGGTTCAGGAAACTTAAAGCGGTTGGCGTCTCCCTGTTGTGCATACTTATCAACCAAAGGGCCGCCGGGATAGGGAAGTCCTAATAACTTGGCAGATTTATCAAAAGCTTCTCCTGCCGCATCGTCCAGCGTTTCTCCAATCACTTGCATGTTTGAAGCGCTTTTTGCCAAAACAATTTGCGTGTGTCCGCCACTAACCGTCAAACACAGAAAAGGGAAATTGGGTTTTGGATCTTCAATAAGATTAGCCAATACATGCGCCTGCATATGGTGTACGGCAATCAGCGGTTTGTTTAATGCCAATGCCAGCGATTTGGCAAAACCGCTTCCTACCAGTAATGAGCCAATCAATCCGGGAGCTTGTGTAAAAGCTATCGCATCAATTTCATTTAATTGCACCTTGGCTTGTTGCAAGGCTACATCTACCACCGGTACAATATTTTGCATGTGGGCACGGCTGGCTAATTCGGGAACCACACCACCAAATTTTTCATGTACTGTTTGGTTGGCAATAAAGTTGGACAAAATCTTTCCATCGCGGCAAACCGATGCCGACGTTTCATCGCAGGAAGATTCGATGGCGAGAATAGCGATTCCCCCTGTCCCGCCGAAGGAGTCCCGATAGCTATCAGGATGGTCGTTGTTTTCTTTATTTATTTCAGTTTGCATGATTGTAGAAAGAGTTATGCAAAAGAACTGAATATTAGCGAGAGCAAAAATTGGTAAGACTGTTTATATAATGCTGAATAGCGGGCAAAGCGTATAAGTGAGTGACACAACAGAAATTAAATAGTAGTACTTCTGCCGGCAACATCATTATTCACTTTATTCTAAAAAACTGACAGATATAATAAAATTTCTCCGGTCTATCCCGATAGCTATCGGCACCCCTTTAGGGAACAGCGGGCTAACTCCTTATAGCCGTCACAGGATTCATTTTTGATGCCTGCGACGCCGGAATAATTCCTGCCAAAATACCTGCTACAATGCAGATCAGGATGGCCGTCAGAATAATAGATGCGGAAAGAAAGATCGGGAAGTCGAATGAAGCGGTTACAATTTTTGTTAGTATAAATACCAGCAGCAAACCTATTAATCCCCCGATGATGCAAAGGAAAGCTGACTCCAATAAAAACTCCATCAATATCACCCTGCTTTTAGCGCCTAATGCCTTTTTTAAGCCGATTTGCGGTGTTCGCTCTTTTACAGTTACAAACATAATATTGGCAACGCCAAAAATGCCCACAATAAATGCCAGTGCACCAATAGCCCATCCTCCGATGTTGATACTAACGAAAGCCTGTCCAAGGTTTTCGCTAAGGTCATTAATATCGTTGAGGGCAAAGTTGTCTTCTTGTGTAGGATTTAGTTTTCTAATGGAACGCATACTGCCGGTTAGTTCGTCTTTTAGTACTTTGCTGCTGATACCTGTGCCGCCTTTCACCATTAAAATTGGATCGGCCCGGTTTTCATCAACGATCGTTTTTGCATAATTGTATGGAAGTATGATGCATTTGTCAAACTGCCAGCCGCCAACGATCTGGCTTCCTTCTTTTTTGATAACACCGATGACAATGCTTTTTCTTCCTTTGATGCTGATCTGTTTTCCAACTGCCCGCTCGGCTTCTCCAAAAAGTGTTTCGGCAATTTCGTTACCCATTACTACTGAGTTGATGCCTCTTTGGAATTCGCCATCGGTAATAAAGCGGCCATATTGAATAACGAGACTTTGTATCTCCTGGTAATCCTGTGTTACGCCGTACAACCGAACATTATTCAGTGTGCCGTTTTCAACATCAATAGAAACAGAAGTATTGATAAAGTAGGCTGCATATTGTGCAGCGGCTGTTCTTTCTTTAATTTCTGCAAGTTCTTCAAACTGCGGTTGCGGTCGTTTTGCATATTTCCACCAGGGATAATCCATGCCGCCGCCGCCCCATTCCCATTTGTCGATATAGATTGTGTTATTGCCTAACGACTTGAGTTGATTTTGAATGTTGGTTTGCAAACTATTTACAGTAGCCAGAACGCCAATAATGCAAAAAATGCCAATGGTAACGCCAAAAAGAGAAAGGAAAGTGCGGAGCTTGTTCTTTGCCAGTTCCTGCAAAGCCATTTTAAAACTACTGCTGATAATTTCCAACAAGCGGCGCATGGTTCAAATGTAAGATAAAGTGACGGCACAATGATGAAGTTGATCAACCTAGTTCATGTAATGCTGGAACGTGCCATTATCAACTTTAATCCGTTAACAATTTTTTCCTAATTTCGGCTACTTCATTTTTAAGAAGTGTTGATAAAAGAAACATTGATTCCTTTTTATGGCTAAGATCCTGATTATTGACGACGACCCGGACATAAGAACGGTAATGAATATTTTATTGAAGAAGCAAGGCCACGAAGTGGACACTGCCTCAAAAGAAGAAGAAGTTTTTGATAAACTGCAACAATTTGCTCCTACAGTTATTTTACTTGATGTATTGTTGTCCGGTGCCGATGGAAGAAAAATTTGCCAACGCATAAAAGAAAACGAAGCCACGAAAGATATTCCTGTTATTATGTTTTCTGCACATCCGGGTGCCGCAGGAAAAATCAATGAATATGGCGCTGACGATTTTATTGCAAAGCCCATCAATACAGATAAGCTTTTAGAAAAGATCACGAAGCAAATAAAATAGATCTTTTTTGCAGGAATCAGGGTTCATCACGCCTGTACCTTCTGCCCACGCTTGAATCGCCACGATCGCTATTGCTTATTCGTTGTGGACTATAAGCGGGTCTTCTCTGCTCATAATTCATCCCTTCAAATCCTTCAAACCAGCTTCGACCCCGTTCCTTGTCGTCCATACGACCTGAACTGTCTCTTTCATCCTCTGGCCGGTTCCTCAAATCTTGTGACATATCGTTGTGCTTTAACTAAAAGTTCTTATCAAAAAATAATACCAATTATGAGGCCCATTTTCTTAACGGATAATCGTATGAATGCATAGCTTTTTATAATTAAGTGGCAGTATTTCTACAAGAAAGGAATTTTTATCTATAAACAGCAACACCTTGTCGGCTTCAAACTCAGCAATTTCAAAGTTTTCCTTAACGTTGATAACCGTACTTTTGCGCCGCTAAAATGAATGTGGACAGTTGAAAATGTACTAATAAGAAAATGCGTCTTATGCCTGCGCTATTTTCAAATTTTCAAATTCTCACATTTTCAAATTAAGTGCATGAAATATCAAAACGAAATACAAAAGCGCAGAACCTTTGCCATCATCTCTCACCCCGATGCGGGGAAAACCACATTAACAGAAAAATTTTTATTGTTTGGTGGCGCCATACAGGTAGCAGGCGCAGTTAAAAGCAATAAGATCAAGAAAGCCGCTACATCCGACTTTATGGAAATTGAAAGACAGCGTGGAATTTCTGTTGCTACTTCGGTAATGAGCTTTGAATATGACGGCACTTTAATTAACCTGCTGGATACACCCGGTCACAAAGATTTTGCGGAAGATACGTTCAGAACGTTGACAGCAGTGGACAGCGTAATTCTCGTAGTAGACAGTGTGAATGGTGTGGAAGAGCAAACAAGACGATTGATGCAGGTGTGTCGCATGCGCAAAACACCCGTTATTGTTTTCATCAATAAATTGGACCGTGATGGAAAAAACCGGTTTGACCTTTTGGAAGAAATAGAAAAAGAATTATCCATCTCCCTGCATCCTATGACCTGGCCTATCAACCAGGGAAAAGATTTCAAAGGTGTTTACGATCTGCATAACAAAAACATACGCCTTTTCACGCCTAACACAAAGGCAACAGATGAAGACACGATCTCCATATCTGATCTTTCTTCTTCTGTATTAAACGAAAAATTGGGTGACCGTGATGCTGATACTTTGCGTGAAGATGTGGAACTGATTGATGGCGTGTATGGCGAACTGGATGTAGCTGATTATTTAAGCGGCGATGTGGCGCCTGTGTTTTTTGGAAGTGCCATCAACAACTTTGGTGTAAAAGAAATGCTGGATACATTCATTCGCATTGCCCCAATGCCAAGAGACAGGGAAACCAACAAACGCAGCGTAGCTGTCGATGAAGACAAATTCAGTGGATTTATTTTTAAGATTCACGCCAATCTCGATCCAAAGCATAGAGACAGGATTGCATTTTTAAGGGTGTGCTCCGGAAAGTTTGAAAGAAATAAATATTTCCACCATGTTCGTTTGGATAAGGACGTTCGTTTCAGCAATCCTTATTCGTTTTTGGCAAGAGAAAAAAGTATTGTAGATGATGCTTTTCCTGGTGACGTAGTCGGTTTGTTCGACACCGGAAATTTTAAAATTGGTGATACGCTGACAGAAGGCGAGGAGTTTTTCTTCACAGGCATTCCTTCTTTTTCACCCGAGATTTTTAAAGAAGTGGTGAATAAGGACCCAATGAAAACAAAGCAACTGGAAAAAGGCTTGCTGCAGCTGACAGATGAAGGCGTGGCGCAGTTGTTTACACAATTTGGTGGCAATAAAAAAATTATTGGTTGTGTGGGAGAGTTGCAGTTTGAAGTGATTCAATACCGTTTATTACATGAATATGGTGCATCGGTTGTATTTAACAGCGTTCCATTTTACAAAGCCTGCTGGATCACAAGTGCTGATCCTAAAAAGCTGGAAGATTTTATTCGATTTAAATCGGCCAACATTGCCAACGACAAAGATGATCATCTTGTTTATTTAGCGCAAAGCGAATGGTTTTTGAACACAGAAAGAACCAACAATCCCGATATTGAATTTCATTTTACGAGTGAGATACATAAGTAGGCAGTCCGTCAATTTCCGGGGCTCTTCTAAAACTTTGGCATTATTCCCACATAATTATGCGGCGTAATTGCTTTTAATTCTTTTTTGATAGCAGCTGAAACATTTAATCCCTCAATAAACTGGTGGATGGTTTGCTTATCAATTTTCTTTTTGCCACGGGTTAAATCTTTTAATGCTTCGTAAGGATTGGGATATTGTTCCCGTCTCAAAATGGTTTGAATAGCTTCTGCCACTACCGCCCAATTGTTATCCAGGTCTTCGTAAATTTTCTCATCATTCAATACCAATTTGCCAAGACCTTTGTCTATGGACTTAAAACCAATAGCTGTATGCGCAAAGGGAACACCGACGTTTCGTAACACTGTCGAATCAGTTAAATCTCTCTGCAGTCTTGAAATAGGCAATTTAGCAGAAAGGTGTTCAAACAGAGCGTTGGCCAATCCGAAATTACCTTCTGCATTTTCAAAATCAATAGGATTTACTTTGTGCGGCATGGCCGATGATCCAACTTCGCCTTTCTTTGTCTTTTGTTTGAAATAATCCATGGAAATATAAGTCCACACATCGCGGCAGAGATCAATCAAAATATTGTTGATGCGCTTCATGCAGTCGAAACTTGCTGCTAAATTATCGTAGTGCTCAATTTGCGTGGTATACTGCAGGCGTTGCAATCCTAAAACACCTTCCACAAATTCATTGGCAAACTTTACCCAATCCACTTTTGGAAAAGCAATATGATGTGCATTAAAATTACCAGTAGCGCCACCAAATTTTGCGCTTACAGGAATGTTGATCAACTGCTCAATTTGATTTTCTATTCTCTCCACAAAAACCATGATCTCTTTCCCCAGAGAAGTAGGACTTGCAGGTTGCCCATGTGTACGTGCCAGCAACGGAACATTCTGCCATTGCTTAGCCAGGATCTTTAATTGCGCATTCAGGTTTAAAAGTGAAGGAAGGTATTCAAACTCCAGCGCATGCTTCCACAATAGTGGAACAGAAGTGTTATTAATGTCTTGCGAGGTTAATCCGAAATGCACCCATTCTTTTACGTCGTTGTCGCCGGTTTTTTCCAGTTCCTGTTTAATAAAATATTCAACAGCTTTTACATCGTGGTTGGTAGTGTGTTCAATTTGTTTGATCTCCTGCGCATCTTCCGGCCCAAAGTTTTCTTTTATATGTAACAGTTGCCTGGCTGTTTTCGCAGAAAGTTTGAAGATCTTTTTTTGTGAAAGGAAAAGCAGGTATTCAATTTCAACCACAACGCGGTATTTCATTAAGGCATACTCTGAAAAATAGTCGTCAAGGTGTTGCACTTGTTTTCTGTAACGTCCGTCAATAGCAGAAATGGCCGTAAGCGATGTAAGTTCCATAGTCAATAGTGAATAGTGAGTGGTGAATAGTGAATGGTGAGTAGTCTTAGAAACCGGTCTGCAATAAGCGACTCAACTATAAACTACAACCAAAAACTACAAACTGCATTTATATTTGCGGGCAAAACTAAATCATTTGAGTAAGATAAGAGTGGCGGCGGTTAGTTATCTCAACACCAAGCCTTTGTTATATGGAATTAAAAGGCATCCCATCATTAACGAAATAGAATTGATCGAAGACTATCCTTCCAAAATTGCACAAATGCTGATTGACGACGAAGTGGATGTGGGATTGATCCCGGTGGCGGCAACATTAAAAATGCGGGAATGGAATATTGTAGGAAATTATTGCATTGGCAGCGAAGGCCCTGTAGCCTCGGTTTGCATTTTCAGCGAAGTGCCCATGGCGGAAATAAAAAAAGTTTATCTCGACTACCAGTCACGTACATCGGTGAACCTTGCTAAAGTTTTATTAAGGGAATGTTGGAAGAAAGACGTTGAACTAATTGATGCAACCGGCGAAGACTATCGTAACGAAATTAGGGGAACTACTGCAGGTGTGGTAATAGGGGATAGGGCTTTACAACAACGCCAAAGATCAAAATACATTTATGATTTAGGCGAAGCATGGAAACAACACACAGGTTTGTCCTTTGTTTTTGCAGCATGGATTGCCAATAAAAAATTGCCTGGAGATTTCATTATAGCGTTTGATGAAGCCAATGCTTTAGGCTTGCAGCATTTGGATGAAGTGATTGCAGAAAATGACTTTACTTATTTTGATTTAGAAAAATATTTTACTGAGTGTATCAGTTATGCGTTGGATGATGAGAAAAGGAAGGGGATGAATTTGTTTTTGGATAAATTAAAAAATATATATTACTTTCAACCCAAATAAATGCTATGAGAACAATTTGTTTTCTACTTGTGACTTTAGTCTTATTTACTACCAGTTGCAAGAAAGACTGTGATACTCCTCCTCCCGCAAACACCGAATGTAAAGTTGAACTTGGTAAAGGACTTTTGGCTTACTATCCATTTAACGGTAATGCAAATGACGCCAGTGGTAACGGCAACAATGGAACACCAATGAATGGTGCATTCTTTACTACTGATTTTTTAGGAAGAGCTAATAGAGCGGCGGGCTTTGATGGTGTTGATGATTATATTATTGTGAACGACGGTGGAAAATTAAATACAGATACAATTTCTATATCCCTGTTAGTACAGGTAAATACAGTTAACAGGCGGCATTCTATTGTAGGGAGATGGCAGTTTTCAAATGCCAGTGCTGCTTCATGGGGTATAGGGCAAACACTGGCTGAAACCAATAGGTGGGATTTTGGAGTACACAACCAGCCTTGTGAGTCAACGTATACT
>JBQCHB010000008.1:0-15514 GCA_051955075.1 Flavisolibacter sp. | reverse complement strand
ATTACACGAATTTAATCCCGATAGCTATCGGGACAAATTACACGAATTGAAAAGAGAAAAGACCAAGGTTTGAATTCATCATTCTTAAATAATGATTTCCCTGTCATATTTTTCCAGCACTTTCAAATGCTTTTTGGCTTTTCTCAAAAAATCCCATCCCCTTTTAAAAGACCAATACGGAACACCGTGCTTGTGATTATACCGGGAAATCTGGTACAACGCTTTCCAGTGTTTTAAAAATTCTTTGTTAGCCTCAAGCAAACTATACCCGGCATTATACACATGGTTAGGTTCAGCGCCACTGCCGTTAAATTCTAAAATACTGAAATGCTTTCCTTTTTTTAGATCTTCAACCGATCTGCACTTTATATCATAACGGCCATAATAAAATTGTGCAGGGTGGCTTAATGTATCAAACACCTGCAGCAGATCATCGTCAATCAGGTGTTTTAAATTGGTAAACTTTGCGCCCCGGTTTAAATTGGCAGCATAGGTCAACACATATTTCTCTCCTGCCGGAATAATCGTTTCCAGGTTTTCAGCATGCTTGATGCGCATTTCTTCCAGCCGGTGCTTGGCTTTTGGATGTGCTGCAATCAACTGCCACAAACTGCTTTTTCCATCGCCGGTTACGTCCATTAATTCTTTTTGAATAAAACCGGTGATCACGCCTTTTTGCTTATAAGGAAGACGATAATAAAACACACTTACTTCCAACGGATATTCCACCAGGTCCTGGATAATGTATTCCATCGGAATTTTTTGATGATAGGTTTCCAGGTCTTTTTCATGATCCACTTTCCGAAACAACAAACCTTTCATGCCTACGTCAGGTTTTACCACAAAAGGATAAGAAAAACCATTTTCCTGTATTCGTTTTTTTACATGGCTGAAATCATCTTGTGGATGAACATAAATGGTTTTGGGATAAACTTCTTTAGGCAACAGCTCGTACATTTCTTTTTTTCCTTCGCCTTCAAAACCGCCGAAAGTGATAGTAGGATTAGACGAAGAAAAAAACCATACCGAGCCCGAACGAATACAATACCATATCCACGCAGGAACAATTAAAATATAACGCAGGGCGAAAGGCCACAACTCCCAATTACCCAACTTTTCGAAAAAACCTTTCATAGTTTGTTCAAAAATAAATACATATTGCTAAGTGAAATCAATTTGTATTGCGGCTGATATTATTGTGAGGGTGTCTTTTGGAAAAGCGGTAATAATTATGAGCCAGGCCGCTTGCAACTATCATCGTTCGTTGCGTCGCACACTTGTACTTTCGCTAATTCTGCCCGGCACTGTGCCTTTTTCTTTTTAGTAAAAAGCTTCAGTTGAATCTTTATATCCTTTTGCTCCAAGCGATTCAGGAGAAATTTGATTTACAACAATAGAAACAATGGAAAAAGTAGTACAGTCTCACAATGCTCAATAGCGAAAAGAACGTATAAGTGAGTGACACAACAAAAGCTAAATAGCAATATATCGACTGTAACCAAACATGATTGATCTCTATTAATGATAAACCATAAACTTTCAAAGCTTATTTTTGAGCAGGAGAAATTAACATCATGCAGGTAAGAACAATGGCTGAATTTTTTGCCAGCGGCGAAACGCCGGAAGTTTTGTTTTGGGTGGGCTGTGCCGGCAGCTTTGACCAGAGAGCACAAAAAATTACAAAAGCATTTGCTACTATTTTAAACAAAGTGGGCATTAACTACGCCGTTTTGGGCAAGGAAGAAATGTGCACTGGCGATCCCGCACGCAGGGCCGGCAACGAATTTCTTTTTCAAATGATGGCTTATCAAAATATTCAGACACTGAACAATTACGGTGTAAAAAAAATTGTCACTACCTGCCCGCATTGCTTCAATATTTTTAAAAATGAATACCCAGAGTTGGGTGGTAATTATGAAGTGATTCATCACACAGTTTTTCTGCAACAATTGATCGTTGAGGGAAGAATTAAATTAAGTGATAGCAACACATTCAAAGGCAAAAAAATTACTTATCACGATAGTTGCTACTTAGGCAGAGCCAACGGTATTTACGAAGCACCACGAAAAGTATTGGAAGCTTTGGACGCCGAACTGGTGGAGATGAAGCGCTGTGGTAAAAAAGGTTTTTGTTGTGGCGCCGGCGGTGCGCAAATGTGGAAAGAAGAAGAAGCCGGTAAAACAAGAGTGAACCTGGACCGGACGAACGAAGCCATCAGTACAGGGTCTAAAATTATTGCGGCAGCCTGCCCTTATTGCAATACCATGTTGACAGATGGCGTAAAAAATATGGAAAAGGAAAGCGACGTACAGGTGATGGACGTTGCCGAACTGGTGGCGCAAAGCCTCACCTCCGGACCCTCTCCAGCGTAGCTGTAGACGGGAGCACTATTGCTGTCAACAAACTTTCTCATTAAGAGCTTTTTCTTTTTTATAATAATGATTGTGAGGGCTGTGCGCCAGCCCATCCCTCCTTTTGCAGGATCGGGAGACTTATCTTTGCAGCATGAATTTAGAATACAAGGAACTTCTTCCAGATACATTTTCTCCTCAAAGCAGGGTGTGGGTCTATCAAAGCAGCCGCCTGTTCTCCTTATCCGAAGCTTTGGAAATAGAGGCTTTGCTGAATAAATTTTCGGCAGAATGGCGTTCGCATGGTGCTGAAGTGGATGCTTATTGTAATTTATTTTTCGGTCAGTTTGTAGTGCTGATGGCCGATGAAACAAATGCCGGCGTCAGCGGCTGCAGCACCGATTCTTCCGTTCGTTTTATAAAAGACCTCGGGCAAAGATTCGGCGTTGATTTTTTCAACCGAACAAACCTTTCTTTTTTTGTAAAAGATAAAATTCAGCAATTGCCCTTAAGCCAGTTGCAATATGCTTTTGACAATGATTTTATTGACGGTGATACTTTGTACTTTAACAACCTGGTACAAACAAAAGAAGAATTGGAAAACAACTGGATCATTCCTGTAAAAAATTCGTGGCTGGCTGGCCGTTTGCAAATCAAAACTAACTCTTAGCCCGCCGGCAACATTTTATCCAGTGCTTTTTGTACTGAGCGATTTGTTTTTTTCTTCTTATATCCGCCAAATGTGTAGCCAAGCGACAGCCTGAAATTTCTTGTTTGCGTTGTGTTGTAGTTTTCCTGTGTAAAGGTTGTTCCGTAAGTATAGCTGCGGTTTTGTTGTTGCCTCAAAGGATCAATGATGTTCAAAGTAGCAGTCAATCTTTTTTGCAACAGCTTTGCCTGCAAACCCAGATTCATACTTAAGCTGCTTCTGGCCATTCCCTGTGGATTGGCAAAACGATTAAATGTAAAGCTTCCTGTTGCATTATACAGGTCTTTCCATGTGAAATTGGTATTTAAGTTCGATGTGAATGAGCCGCCATTTCTAAAGTTCCTTGTTTCTTTATCGAAGGCGCTGTAAGCATTGTAAATATAGCTGGCGCTCAAATTAATTTTCACTTTCCTGCTTGCCGAAAAGCCACTCCAGCTGCTGATCTCATATTCTTTCCGGCCACTGATGTTTTGCCATGTAATTTCTGTAGGCGTTATGCGCAGGCGGCTGAATACATCTTCCACACTATTAAATCCTAATCCAATGTTTGCATAAAAACCATTTTTTGACCGGCCTAAAACCAAATCGAAATTGTGGGAAAGCGAAGGTCTTAATTCAGGATTTCCATAACGGATGTTGAATTGATCTGAGGAATCAACTGTAGGGTTTTGTTCATTGACACCGGGCCTGCGCATGGTGCGGCGATAGGAAAAACTCAGGTTTAAAACATCGTTCCATTTCTTATTCAAGGTAGCAAACGGAAGATAGTTCCAGTAATTATTTTTTTGTGTAGATGTAGTTTTAAATAAATCGAACTGCACTTTAGTTTGTTCCAAAGAAAGGCCTGCCGTAGCACTAAAACTTTCACCAAAAATTTGCTTAACCGAACCTCTTACATTAGTGATATTCTGGTGATAAAGAAAATGATTGGTTAAAGCTTCCAGTCCCGTCCATTCTCCGTCGGAATGTCTTTTGTAAA
The DNA here is from genome assembly GCA_051955075.1 of Flavisolibacter sp. Lineage (GTDB taxonomy): Bacteria > Bacteroidota > Bacteroidia > Chitinophagales > Chitinophagaceae > Flavisolibacter. The sequence continues at coordinate 11,475 of JBQCHB010000008.1, read as the reverse complement.
AAGCATTGGATTCAATATCCGAGCTGTAGGCATTATGATAGCCTCCTAACGAAAAAAAGGTTTTATAACTCAATAGCGGCAGGTCGTAACTCAGCCTGATGTTATTGCCCTTTGTATTATTGTGGGTGTTTTGCTGTTGGGTTGAATCCTTGCCGTTGAAACTATAATCAGGATTAAAAAACTGTTCGAAAAAATTTCTTGTGGTTTCGTTATTTGAAGAATTAATATTGCTGATCACCCTGAAAGTTTCCCCTGCTCTTTTTGTTCTGAGTGTATAACTGAAAGTGATATTAGGGCTATAGCTTTCTCCTTTGCTGTTAACTGTTCTATTGCTCAGTCTCGTAATCGTATTTTGCCGGCTTGTATTTTTATATTCAACCCCACTTACATTGTCAAAATTATTTTGATTGTACTGCAGTACTAAGTTCAGTGAATGATTTTTATTGAGATCATAATTAATATTGGCTCTAAAGTTTGGCCGCAGGCTTTTGTTATTATAACCGCTGGCGGTATTAAACTGCGAAGCGTCTGCGTTTGATCTTTTAGAATATCCATTTCCTTCGTAATTACTATAACCTGCGCCTGCATTAACATTAACAGAAAAGCCCTGCCTCCGGTAACTGAAGCTTCCGTTTGCGCCCCTTTCTCCTCTTGTTCCGCCGTACAACGATATTCTTTCACGCATGCCTACAGCACCTTTTTTAGTGACGATATTAATAACGCCGCCTTCCTCGTTGGCATACTGAGGTGGCGGGTTGGTCATGACTTCTATTTTTTCAATAGAACTTCCCGGCATTGATTCCAACAGATCCTGCAACTGTTGAAGATTCAGCTCAACCGGTTTATCGTCAATTAAAATTTTTGGCTCTTTACCTCTCACCAACAATTGCCCTGAAGGATCTTTAGTAACCAGAGGAACATTGGCCAGCAGATCACTGGCATTGCTTCCAGCACTTAAAGCCGATTCACCTGCATTGAAAGTAATATTACCATCTTTGCTTTCAACAAGAGGCTTCTCAGCATAAATAATGACTTTTTCAAGGTTGGTATTGGCATTTGGGTTTAAAATGATGTCGTTCAAATTAAAATCGAAGCGTTCAGCCCTAAGATGAATGCTATCTAAACTAACAGGCTGAAAACCTGTAAATGAGATGCGCAGTTTATAATAACCAAAGGTAATATGCTCAAAAGAAAAAGCCCCATCCTTATCCGTCGACAAAGTTTTACTATGAATAGTGTCATTGAAATTGATCAATTGAACGGTGGCGCCTTCAAGGGCTTTCGATTGATCATTTAATACCGTACCGATGATGATCCCGGGATTATCTTTTTGCGATAAGGCTTTAAAACAGGTTAAAAGGATGAGAATAGAGAATAAACTCTTCATTACGGCCAAAGATAATTCTCTAAACCTTTCTAAAATCTGTCATCCTGTCACAGCCTGCGGGTTGTTTTAATTATCTTTGCTGGCAATTTTTTGGATTATGTTTGATGTTACTACCACAAAGGTTCATGATGAGGCAAGACAAGGAGAAGCTTATGCTCCTTTCGAAAATGATCCGAACCTATACCAGCGCCGTTTTTATATTGAAAGCTATGGCTGCCAGATGAATTTCAGCGACAGCGAAATTGTAGCTTCCATTTTATCGGGTGAAGGTTTTGGCGCTACCCGCAATTTTGAAGAGGCCGATCTTATTTTATTAAATACCTGCTCCATTCGCGAAAAGGCTGAACAAACAGTTCGCAAACGCCTGACTGAATTTAAAAAGCTTAAAAAGAATAAGCCTGCTACCCTGGTAGGCGTTTTAGGCTGCATGGCAGAAAGACTGAAATCAAAATTTTTGGAGGAAGAAAAACTGGTAGACCTTGTTGTTGGGCCCGATGCTTACAGAACTTTGCCGCAGTTGATATCAGGCGCAGGCGGCGGACAAAAAGCAGTGAACGTTCTATTAAGCCGCGAAGAAACCTATGCCGACATTTCTCCCGTTCGCTTAAACAGCAATGGTATTACAGCTTTTGTAAGCATCATGCGTGGCTGTAATAATATGTGTTCATTTTGCGTGGTGCCTTTTACCCGTGGCCGCGAACGCAGCCGTGATGCCGTAAGTATTTTAAAAGAATGCCAGGACCTTTTTGATAACGGTTACAAAGAAGTAACGCTGTTGGGTCAAAATGTGGATAGCTATTATTTTACACCTGAAGCTGATGGCAAGCCCGTAACATTTGCCAATCTTTTGGAAATGGTAGCGCTTATCTCTCCTGATCTCCGTGTCAGGTTTTCCACTTCTCATCCAAAAGATATTACCGATGATGTTTTGCATACAATGGCTAAGTATGAAAATATTTGCAAGTACATCCACCTGCCTTTGCAAAGCGGCTCTACGAGAGTATTGCAGTTAATGAACAGAAGTTATACCCGTGAATGGTATATGGCAAAGGTTGACCGTATTCGCGAAATACTTCCCGGTTGCGGCATTAGCTCTGATGTGATTGCAGGATTTTGTACAGAAACCGAAGAAGACCACCAGGACACCCTGAGCATGTTTGAGTTTGCAAAGTACGACATGAGCTATATGTTCTTTTACAGCGAACGTCCCGGCACGTTGGCACAACGCCGGTACCAGGATGATGTTCCTTTAGAGATCAAGAAAGGAAGATTGCAGGAGATTGTAGAAATACAAAACCGGCTATCGCTGGAAAGCAATAAAAAAGACGTAGGTAAAACATTTAAGGTGCTGATCGAAAGCACTTCTAAAAAAAGCGACAAAGACTGGATGGGAAGAAACTCGCAGAACAAAGTGGTAGTATTTACTAAAGGAAATATTGACCACCAACCCGGCGATTACGTGCAGGTAAAAATAACAGCATGCACACAGGCAACACTTTTAGGCGAATTAGTTTAATATTTTGGAATGGATTTACAAAGCATCAAAAACAGGTTTGGCATTATAGGCAACTCCCCGGCGCTTAACTATGCTTTGCAGGTAGCAACGCAGGTGGCCAACACCGATCTCACGGTTTTAATAGCCGGGGAAAGCGGTGTGGGAAAAGAAGCCTTTTCTCATATCATACATTCGCTTTCTGCACGAAAGCATAATCCTTTTATTGCCGTAAACTGCGGCGCCATTCCCGAAGGCACAATTGATTCGGAATTGTTCGGACATGAAAAAGGATCGTTCACCGGCGCAGTAGAAAGCCGCAAGGGCTATTTTGAAACGGTGAATGGCGGCACTATTTTTTTGGACGAGATCGGAGAAATGCCTTTAGGCACCCAGGCCCGTTTGCTTCGTGTATTGGAAAGCGGCGAGTTTATCCGGGTGGGTTCTTCCAAAACGCAAAAAACCGATGTGCGGGTAATTGCGGCCACCAATAAAGACTTGCTACAATTGGTTCAGCATAACAAGTTCAGGGAAGATTTATATTATCGCCTGAACACAGTTCCTATTCGGGTTCCAGCATTGAGAGACCGTAAAGAAGACATTCCCTTGTTGTTCAGAAAATTTGTTGTTGACTTTGCCGAAAGATATAAAGCAACACCCGTGCAGTTGGACGATGAGGCAAGATTGCGATTGATGAATTATCCTTTTCCCGGCAATGTTCGTGAGCTGAAAAATATTGCAGAGCAAATTTCTGTTTTGTCAACCGACAAACAGGTAACATCAAAAGAGTTAAACAAATTTTTGCCCGAACACAACAGTACTAACCGGTTGCCCGTGCTGGCACATGTCAACGGTGAGTCGCACGAGTTTAATAACGAAAGAGAAATATTGTACAAGCTCTTTTTCGATATGAAAAGAGATGTAACAGAACTAAAGCGCCTTTTCTTTGAAGTAATGCAAAATCCTGCGGTAGTACATCAAAACCCTTCTTTTTTAAATGAGGTTAAAGAATTGCAAACTCACGAAATGCCACAACCTGTTTTAGTATCTTCAAACGTGCCTTCAGCAGCGCAGCCGGTCCCGATAGCTATCGGGATGCAGCATAATGAGATACATGAACACGAAGAAGTGGAAGAAAGCCTGAATATCATGGACAAGGAAAAAGAGCTGATTATAAAAGCGCTGAAAAAGCACCGTGGAAAAAGAAAAGATGCAGCTATGGATTTAGGCATAAGCGAACGAACCTTGTACCGTAAATTGAAGGAATACGATATTGACCAGTGATGCAACGTGAAAATAAAAAAGGCTGCGAGCCGTTAGCTATAAAACTTTGAGACTAAAAACGAAACAGTACTATTGGTCTCACAGCTCGCTGATAAAAGCTCACAGCTTGCTTAATAGAATTACCGGAAGTTTAAGAGTGCGACGCAACGGAAGTTCATAGTAGCAATGCTGCCAGGCTCAAAATAAATATCATCTCAATATAAGTTCACCATCTAATTTATCATGCGATTAAAATCTAACATAGTTATTGCGGCTTTTACAGGACTTGCGTCTCTTATATTGATACCTATAATTATCGGGATTTCATTCTCGTCTTGCGGCATTTATAGCTTTAATGATGTGGGAACGATACCCGATAGTATTAAAACTGTAAAAGTAAATTTCATTGAGAACAGGGCGCCTTATGTTAACCCGCAATTAAGTCCGAACCTGACGGACAAGTTAAAACAAAAGATCACCAGCCAAACAAGACTTACAAGCACTACCAACGATAATGCCAATTGGGTTATCAGTGGAGAAGTAAGAGATTATTCGGTAAGCACTTCAGGCGTTACTACAAACGATGGCCGCCAACAGGCTTCCATTAACCGGCTTACCGTATCGGTACACGTCAGTAAGTTAGATCAATTGTCGGGCAAAACGGACGAATATGACGTAAGCCGTAGTTTTGATTTTAGCTCTAACAAAACTTTACAACAGGCAGAATCGGGATTGTTGGATGAAATGATCCGCAACCTTACTGATGAAATTTTCAACCGTATATTTTCCAATTGGTAGTAAATTGCCGGCATGAGCGAAAGAATACATGCCCTGGCTCAACGATTGCTTGGCAAGGCTACTATTGAAGAATGCGACCTGCAGGAAGTGAAAAACCTTGCGCAGCGCTTTCCTTATTTTGCTCCTGCACAATTTTTATTGCTGGAAAAATTAAAGCAGGAAGGGTCCGAAGATCATCCGGCACAACTTCAAAAATCAATTCTATACTACCACGATCCTCTATCGTTTCAATATTTTATTGACTCGGATAGGTTTTATACACAAGTTCCGGAAGTAGAGGCAGGTCATGAAGAACAAGAGATAGAAACACCGCAACCGTCGCATGAAGCGTTGCCAATTGAGATTATTGAACAGCCAATTGCCGACAGTACAAACGTGGTAGTTGAAAGCGAACCGGAGATTGTTCAACAGGCCGAAACGCCAATAGATGAAACGCAGACTGAAATTACAGAGCCTCAAAAAGAGCAACCACAAACCCAAAACTCCGAATCTCAAACTCCTAATCCGGAACCTGCAACAGGGTTCACATTCGAGCCCTATCATACGGTCGATTATTTCGCTTCCCAAGGCATCAAGCTTTCGCAGGAAGAGATACCTAAAGACAAGTTTGGCAAACAACTAAAAAGTTTTACCGAATGGCTGAAAACCATGAAGCGTATTGCTCCTACACAAATGACCCAGGGAATAGATGCGGGAACAGAAAATAAAGTACAGCACCTGGCGGATGATTCGATTCATGATTCCAGTGTTTTGACAGAAGCCATGGCCGAGGTTTGGATCAAACAGGGAAATAATCAAAAAGCTTTAAAGATTTATGAACAATTAAGTTTGCTCAATCCCTCCAAAAAGGCTTATTTTGCAACGAAAATTGAAAATTTAAAGCGTTCCTGATATGACCGTGTTATTTCTTATCCTGATTATTTTGGCCTCTGTTGTTTTAAGTCTCATCGTGTTAGTTCAAAATCCAAAAGGTGGCGGCTTGGCCGGTAGCATAGGCGGCTTCAGCACACAGTTCATGGGTGTAAAACAGACCAATGATGTGTTAGAAAAAGGTACCTGGATATTTGCAGGCGTAATTGCAGTGCTTTGTCTTGTTTCCACATTTTTTATTTCAGGCGGCCAGCAAGTTCGCGACCGTATTGACAATGTAAGCAATGGCCCGGTTCCGGTACAACAGCCTGCACCACAGCAGCAACAGCCAGCCAACACAGGCACTTTCCCTGCACAACAAAACACACCGAAATAATTAACTTACAATAGTTGTAAAACCCTGTCCTTAAAGACAGGGTTTTTTGTTTACTTTGAGCTTTGTGCTTTCATTACCATTTAATCGCTCAATACTGATTTATAAAAGTAATATCCACTGATGAAAAAGCTTATTGTAATTGTTTTAGCCATACTCATTGTAGGCGCAGGCGTAGCAGCCTGGTTATTTTTAGGACCGGCAACAGGCTTTTCTTCATCCAAAGAATTTTTATACATACGCAGTAATGCAGCAACAAAAGAAGCTGTACTGGATTCTTTGAACAAGAACAAGATCATTACCAACAATACGATGTTCAACTGGCTGGCCAATAGAATAAGCTTGTGGAAGAACATTAAACCCGGCAAATACGAAATAAAAAAAGGAACAAGTTTGTTATCCGTTGCCCGGATGTTGCACAATGGAAGACAATCGCCGGTAAATCTCGTTATCACTAAACTGCGTACCAAAGAAGATTTGGCACGACTTATTGGTAATAAGTTTGAAACAGATTCATTACAGATCATTGGCTATTTAAACAGCAATGACTCCCTGCGAAAATTTGGTGTAGATACAACCATAGCTATGACCATTATTTTGCCGGATACCTATACTTATTTCTGGACGGCCACACCACAAACTATCTTTAAAAAACTGTACGACGAATCAAAAAGTTTTTGGACGGATGAAAGAAAGAAAAAAGCAGCTGCACTTGGATTAACACCCCAACAAGCTTATACCTTAGCATCTATTGTTGAAGAAGAAACAACCAACAATTCGGAAAAGGACACCATTGCCAGCGTTTACCTAAACCGCTACAACAAAGGCATGCCTTTGCAAGCCGATCCTACATTAAAGTTTGCCGTGAGAGATTTTTCCATCAAATGGATTCATGGTGATATCTTGAATACAGTTTCACCTTACAATACTTACAAAAACAAAGGACTTCCACCCGGTCCTATTTGTACGCCTTCTAAAAAAACCATTGATGCCGTATTAAGTGCACCGCCAACTAATTATTTTTATTTTGTTGCCAACAATAAACTCAATGGCCACCTGTTTAGCGCCACATTTGAAGAGCATGTAAAAAAAGCACAAGCTTACAGGGAAGAAGATAAAAAACGGCGCGAGGGAAGTGAAAATAAAGCCGCTAAATAATGGTGTAACCCTGCACCCTAATTTAGCCAGATCAATGGATGCCTCACAGGCAGATTGCGAATCACTTCTTCCCCGGTTGGTGAATGATCCAATTGTTTCCATGTATTCATCCAATCTTTATTGTTGTATGCAACAGCACCAAACACTAAAAAAGGCTGCGCTACCGGCCAGTTTTCCCAATACATTACATCGTGCCGGAACGGCCATTTAGTTTTATCAACAATGAAAGGATACAAAAATTCAATTCCCTTTTTGATGGATTTTCCATCTGCAGTTTGATAATTCCACAAATCATTTTCTTCGGAGGAAAGGATCTGACAGATGGTTGTCATAGCATCTAAATTAAAAATTGAATAACCAAAGGGTTTTGTTCTTGCTGTTTCTTTGGGAAAGCTTCCATCACTTGCCATTTGTGCCGGAAGAAAAACGGTTTTGTAACGGTTGCTGCAAAAATCCGTCAGCTTTTTATTGCCGGTGAACCTGGCAAAGCAGGCCACCTGCATGGCCCAGCAGGTTCCGTGATTATTAGCGGCATTCATTTCATCCTTGCCATATTTATGTGTAGTAAGCCATTGCAGATATTGTTCAAACCAATTTTTAATGGCAGCTAGATCATTTTGATCCATAGCTTTTGCATGAAGCATTACCATCAATCCCTGTACTACCTCCATCAGTTGAATCGTATCAATAATGCCAATGCCTCTCCCGGTAAACCTTCCTTTAATGGCTTGCGCATACAGCAGGTTTGGATTCATTAAAGTGGCTGTGTCTATAAACCATGCACGGCAATGTTTCAAGGCCTGTTTCACATATTTTTCATCGCCTGTTAGCTTATAGGCAGAAGCTAAAGCGCCTATAATTTTGCTAAACCGGATCATGGCATGACGATGCGCCACAAAATTGTCAGGATTACTCATGCCATCCTTTTGTATGTAAGGACTGTCAGGACTAGCCGGATCAGGCCACCAATAGTCACCTTCAGAAAAAAAATCGTGTTTGCCACCGGCGCTGCGGGGAGAAGTTTGTGCTGTTACCGTAATTGGTTCTTGCAGCATAGCCCATGCTGCTTCGTCCATAACCTGCTGTCGCAAAGTTTCTGTTATTTCATTTTTCAATGATGCTGTTGAAACATCCTGCACATTCTTTTGCGAAGAGCAGGCGGTCAATATAAATATTGTTGAAAGAATTAGAATGCGCATTTCTTAATCCATGTTTTCAGTTGTAAACTATTTGCTTTAGCTAATTAGATAAGCCGGTTGGAGCTATTTATATCGTTCTCATTTCATTGCGAACCTACAACAAAACCTTTGTCCATTTAAGCTTCAATAATTATGCGATGCACAAACAAACATTGCAATTTCTAATACAAAAAGGAATTTCTCCAATACTATAGTAAACTTGCAGTGCAATTTTAAATTTTATACATGAAAAAACTCTGCCTGCTGTTCCTGTTGCCATTGTGCAATTTTGTTGATGCCCAGCAAACTACCAGCATTACGGATCCTGTAGAATGGATAAATCCTTTAATGGGCACCGACTCTAAAGGCAGTCTTTCTAATGGCAATACTTACCCTTCTATTTGTGTGCCATGGGGCATGAACTTTTGGTGTCCTCAAACCAATAATATGGGCAACGGCTGGCAGTATCAATACAGCGCTGATAAAATACGTGGATTTAAACAAACGCACCAGCCATCGCCATGGATGAATGATTACGGCCAATTTTCCATTATGCCGGTTACCGGCAAACTAAAATTTAAAGAACCAGAGAGAGCAAGCTGGTTTTCGCACAAGGCAGAAACAGCCAAACCTTATTATTACAAGGTTTATTTAGCCGACCATGATGTAACCACAGAAATAACGCCTACGGAAAGAGCTGCACAGTTCCGTTTTACTTTTCCAAAAACCGATAGTGCATTTATAGTGATTGATGCATTTGATAAAGGCTCGTACATAAAGATACTCCCCGAAGAAAAAAAGATCGTTGGTTATACCACACGCAACAGTGGTGGCGTGCCGGACAACTTCAAAAATTATTTTGTTATTTATATTGACAAGCCTTTCACTGTTTCCTACACGTGGCATGACAGCGTTTTAACGAAGGATCAACTGGAAATGAAAGCCAATCATGCTGGGGCAGTCATTGGATTTAAAACAGCAAAAGGTGAAAAGATCAATGCAAAAGTTGCTTCTTCTTTCATTAGCGAAGCGCAAGCCAATATAAACCTGCAAAGGGAAATTGCCGGTGATAATTTTGATCTCACTTGTAAAAAGGCAAAGGAGGTTTGGAATAAATATTTAGGCAGAATTAAACCAGAAGGCGGCACAGTAGATCAAACAAGGACCTTTTATTCGTGCCTTTACCGCATGCTGCAGTTTCCACAAAGGCATTATGAAATAGGAGCCGACAATCAGATCATTCATTACAGCCCTTATAACGGAAAAACAGAACCGGGTTATCTATATGCGGGAACAGGTTTTTGGGATACTTTCAGAGCCCTCTACCCTTTTCTCAATCTTGTTTATCCATCTATCAACAAAGAAATGCAGCAAGGTTTGATCAGTGATTATAAAGAAGGTGGTTTTTTACCAGAATGGTCAAGCCCCGGATATAGAGACATTATGGTGGGCAACAACTCGGCTTCGATTGTTGCCGATGCTTACATAAAAGGCTTACGTGGATATGACATCAACACTTTGTATGAAGCATTGATCAAAGGCGCCAATAACGAAGGTCCCATGGAAGCTGTAGGCCGTGCCGGCATTAACTATTATAAAGAGCTGGGCTACGTGCCCTATGATGTTAAGATCAATGAAAATGCGGCCCGCACTCTTGAATATGCCTATGACGATTTCACCATTTACCAGTTGGCAAAAGCTTTAAAAAGACCAAAAGAAGAAGTAGCATTATATGCAAAACGTTCGCAAAACTACCGGCATCTTTTTGACAGCGAAACAAAACTGATGCGTGGAAAAAACAAGGATGGGAAATTTATGACGCCTTTTAATCCATTAAAATGGGGCGATGCCTTTACCGAAGGCAATAGCTGGCATTATAGCTGGAGTGTTTTTCATGACATAGCAGGATTGATACAGCTAATGGGTGGCAAGCAACAATTTATTTCTATGCTTGATTCTGTTTTTAAGATGCCTCCTGTATTTGATGACAGTTATTATGGCGGTGTTATTCATGAAATACGGGAGATGCAAATCATGAATATGGGACAATATGCACATGGCAACCAACCTATTCAGCACATGCTTTATTTATACAATTATGCAGGACAGCCATGGAAAAGCCAATATTGGATCAGGAGAGCCATGAGCCAATTGTATAAACCGACGCCTGACGGTTATTGTGGCGATGAAGACAACGGCCAAACATCGGCGTGGTATGTGTTTTCAGCTATGGGTTTTTATCCTGTTTGCCCCGCAACAGACCAATATGTAATCGGTTCGCCTTTATTTAAAAAGGTTACTCTGTCGTTAGAGAATGGTAAAACATTTACCATACAATCGTCAAAAAACAGCGGGGAAAATATTTATGTAAATGCTGCATGGCTAAATGGAAAGCCTTATACCAAAAACTGGATCAGCCACTTTGATATAATGAAAGGGGGCAGCTTACAATTTGACATGAGTAAATCTGCTAATTATAAAAAAGGAATTAACGAAAAAGATTTTCCGTATTCGTTTAGCAGAGGCGAGTAAATAAGTAATGAGATCAACTTTTTTGCAACAGATTTAGCTTGAAGAGGAAGTCTGAACGAAAACGTCTTTTTATTTGATTTCTCCATTCGATGAGAATAATCAACTTCTTCTTATTGAAAACATAATTGCCAACATCAACGGCTTTCAGACTCGCATTTAAATAGCATTAATACCGGTTAATAAATAAAGGCAATTCAAAAAAGAATTGCCTTTATTTTATTATTCAGTGCAGCCATCTACCTTTTTGCTTTTATCAGTTTGAGTGTTGTTTTTTGATTATTCCGGATCAGTTCTACAAAGTAGAGTCCTGGCTGGTAGTGGTGTCCTATGGTAAGGGTGGCTTTTGCTGGTATGTTGTCTTTTGTTTCCATTACTCTGCCCACTGCGTCCAATACCCTTAACTGCGCCTTCCCTTCTGTACTGC
>JBQCHB010000007.1:0-7379 GCA_051955075.1 Flavisolibacter sp. | reverse complement strand
CCACGCACAATTCAATCGCTGGCACTGGTGAGTGAAGTAATACACGGTACACCTACAAGGTTTAAAGATCCTGCCCGTTTTTCTTTTGCCCATGGCGGCAAAGATGGGCATCCATTCCCGGTACCTTTAAAAGTGTATGATGAAACAATACAAACGCTGCACAATGCAGTTCAAAAAGCAAAAATTGGCGCATCTGAAAAAAATGTAGCCATAAAAAAACTTCACGAAATTTCGTCGCGGGTAGAAAAAGATTTTATACCCAGTAACAATTTAGATTCCTTGATTGAAAAGGAAAGAAACGACTCTTGGAAATATGGCGGCAAAACCGTTTTTGGAGATGCAAAGCCATCCCTTCACGAAAAGAAAAACGTTCAATTAAGCCTATTTAATCTTCAAAACCCGTCATCGTAGCCGACTCAGGTTTGTTATCAAAAGACAATATCATCGGTCTGGAAGAAAGAAATTACTAATCCATTAACGGATATACCCTAAACGCAAGAGCATAAAAGTTAGAAAAATCATTTTTCAGAACAAAAAAATCAATGAAGGGTAGTGTTGGCGCGAGGTTAAATTTTGTATTATGACGACACAAGCGATGCCTCCGCCAACCGAGGATACGATATTCATCTTCTTTTATTACTTTTAATCTCTTGATGAAATTACTTTTGAAATATTTCTTCTTCTTTTCTTTTTTAGCTATAGCTTCCTGCAAAGAGAAACATCCTTATGGAGATGCGCTGGTAAAGCCCGAGGTTATATTAAAGAACCAAACCAACTTTGTAAATTACTGGTACACGGCAATGGATTTATCCGGTGATTTTATTGGCCTGGACACCTTTTCAAAAAAAATACCGAAAGGCGTGTTTTTAAAGCAGGTGGCTTCAGGCGATTTTCTACCGGTCCGGCTTATTTCTGATTCTTCTTCCATGTATTACAAACTTTTTAAAATAAATCCTCCTGTCGATAATTATATAAGTACCATGTTGCAGGCAATCGGCATGGAAGCGTATAAAAATTTTGAATGGGAAGGCAAACCTTTACCGCAAATCAATTATACATCTTTGGATGGAAAAAAATACGATGTAAATTCTGTAAAAGGAAAAATCGTGGTGCTCGACTTTTGGTTTATAGGCTGTACAAGCTGCGTACATGAAATGCCGCAACTTAATGATTTAAAAGCGCAATATAACAACAGGAAGGATATTCTTTTTGCTGCTATAGCTTTCGACAAAGAAAATGCATTAAGAAAATTTATGAGAAAAACGGACTTCCATTATGATATAATTTCAGATACTGCTTCTTACCTGGTTAAACAATTAGGGATATCGTCGTTTCCAACGGAAGTGGTAATTAAGGACGGGATCGTTGTAAAAATATTGGACGATCAATACCACAGTTTGGAAAACTTAAGGTCAGCTTTAAAAAAAGAAGCGCGTGAAGCCAGAATGTGAAGACTTTTTTATCCATTACAAAAATTGATTACAGGAGGCACGAACCATAGGGAGGCTCCTCACCCGGCGCAGATCTTTTGACCTGTGCATGAGCGTCACTTGTAACCTTCGTTTTAATCAGTCGTTAAACATCCCAAAGAGGTTGTCATTACTAATTACTAGCATGATTTTGAGTTCAATAAGCCGATTGAAAAACATTACATGCATCCACCGCAGAGGAAAGGAGCCGCGGCGATGAATACAATCTTTTCAAAATAAAATATATCTTTTTTAAATCCGGATTCTTCTTACTTTGCAATGGCAAACAGACTGCACTTCCGGCTTGAAAATTATTACCACCTTTGACGATTTGAAAAATTCATTTGTATGATGACGTGTTCAGGTAAACTGTCATCTGCTATGGATTTTAGGAGCAACGGAAAAAAGGTACGAAAGTCGGGTATCAAACTCATTTGAAAATTTCTATTGAACGTAGCGGTAGAAATTATAAAAGAGAGCAGTTCTGAGTTGGAATCCCACTGCCCGGTTTACAAAATTGAAATAAAAGACAATGAAAAAAGCAATCGCCTTTGCCGTGATTATTTTTAGCGTAGCCAACTCGTATGCACAAACGCATAACATTGACAGTTTACAACAATTATTGAAAACCGAAAAAAAGGATACTACCAGGGTGATGCTTCTTGCAGGTTTGGCTGATGCCTATATGTATTCGAAGCCCGATACGTCGCTGGTATTGGCGCAACAGGCACTTTCCATTTCAAAAAAGAAAGGCTATACAAAAGGGGAAGCCGAAAGCCTTACAGGGATAGGACATATATTTACTAACCTCGGTAATTACCCAAAGGCATTGGAAGCACTGCTGCAAGCACTAAAGAAATCTGAATCTATTAACGATAAGGCAGCCATTGCAAAAATTACCGGAAATCTTGCGATTGTCTATGCTGACCAGGGCGATAATCGTCAGGCGCTAACTTATACGTTAAGAAGCCTGGAACTTGGTAAAAGCCTTGGCATACAACGCACCATTGCGGTAGCATTGATCAACCTCGGAAACCTTTATGAAAAATTAAATATCCTGGATTCCGCAAAAGATTACACTGTACAGGCTTATAAGCTGGCAGCGCAGATAAAATTAATGAGTGGCGTGGGCATCAGTTTAAATAATCTTGGGAATATCTATTCCAAAATGGGAGACACCGCCGCTGCCATGCGCAATTACAGGTTGAGCATACCTTATGCCATAGAAAACAAGATTGATGCCGCATTATGTGAAACCTACCTCGGCATGGCTAAATTATTTCAGAAAGCGGGCGAAGCTGACTCCTGTCTTTATTATGCAAAGCGTTCCCTGGCAATTGCGCAGAACGTCGGATTCCTTAATAATGTATTAAGTGCTACCGATTTTTTAACCGGCTATTACACCTCGATTCATAACGTAGATAGTGCCTTTGTATACCAAAGCGCTGCCATCGCTGCCAAAGACAGTTTGTTCAGCCAGGAAAAACAGCGGCAACTACAGAGTCTTGCTTTTGATGAAGCCAACAGGCAACAACAAATACAGGATGCAAAAGAAGAGGCGCGAACGCAAATGAAATTTAATGTATTGTTCGGTGGGCTTTTAGTACTGCTGTTCGTGGCCTTTCTTTTATACCGCAACAACAGGCAAAAGCAAAAGGCAAACCTGTTAATTACCCAACAAAAAGAAAAGGTAGAAAGCACCTTAAGCGAATTAAGATCCACACAAAAGCAGCTCATTCAATCAGAAAAGATGGCGTCATTGGGCGAACTCACTGCAGGTATTGCCCATGAGATACAAAACCCTTTGAATTTTGTAAATAATTTTTCCGAAGTGAGTAATGAGCTGATTGAAGAAATGAAAGCAGAATTGGCAAATGGCAATTATCAACAGGCAATAGAAATTGCAGAAGATATCAAAGAAAACGGAGAAAAAATCAATCATCATGGCAAGCGTGCCGATGCAATTGTAAAAGGAATGTTGCAACATTCAAGGCAAACAAAGGGCGTGAAAGAGCCGACCGATATCAATGCTTTGGCCGATGAGTATTTAAGATTGAGTTATCATGGTTTAAGGGCAAAAGACAAGAGTTTCAATGCCGCTATGAAAATGGATTTTGATGAAAATATTGGGAAAATCGATGTCGTTCCGCAGGATATGGGAAGGGTGTTGTTGAATCTGTTCAACAATGCTTTTTACGCCTGTACCGAGCGAAGCCGAAGTGCCTATACTGAGCGAAGCCGAACTGCAGTAAATCAACAAAAAAGCAGGAATTATATTTCGTACGAACCGACAGTTTCAGTAAGCACAAAGAAGATCGAAAATAAAGTTCAAATAGAAGTAAGAGATAATGGCAATGGCATTCCGCAAAATGTTGTAGATAAAATCTTTCAGCCCTTCTTTACGACCAAACCTACAGGAGAAGGAACCGGTTTGGGTTTGAGCCTGAGTTATGATATTATAAAAGCACATGGCGGAGAAATAAAAGTGGAGAGTAAGGAGGATGAAGGAACGGAGTTTGTTATACAAATACCGGTCAATAACTCATTATAAAAAAATATTACGGCTGTTGTTAGTCGTTGAGCCTGTTGCATTTAGTGAAAGACAGAACGGCATTTGTGAAATTACAGTCCACCAGGTAGTAAAGGACGTAGCTGTTAAATTGATGTTTGATGGAATCGTAAAGCATAACTATACTTTAGAAGACGGCTTGTTAAGAAGAATGGATATTGATATTGCATAGGCGACGCAGAGTTAACGATGTTAGCAATTTATTAGCTTTTAATATCGTTATTTTGAAACCGGCTTAATAAAAATCCGGCTGCCCCTTGAAATCATCTGTTATCCCTTTTTTATTTGGAGCAGGTATGCTCGCTTGTTCGTTTGGAGATGCACAGCCCGTTACCGGTGTCTGGAAGGGAAAAATCGACCACAGGAATGTGGAACTTAAAATCGTAAAAAATGGCGACAGCCTCACGGGCACCAGTTACTATTATACCTCCGCCAATAATTTCAGAAGATACAGTCTAAAAGGATATTTTGACGCGAGGGACAACAGCGTCGTGTGGTGGGATGATCAATTGATTGAAGAAAAAAGCGCCAACACTCTTTTGCCCAGAAGAATAGCTTCTCCCCATATTTCATCCGCTGATTTTAACTGTCCTGGCGGTACTACAATGTACCTCACCGGCAGCGCTGCTTTAAGAGAGAAACCGGATCAGCAGGACGCTACGGTGGATCTGCAAAAATTTATAACGCCTTTTTTCCGCGATGAATGGGACTACGTTATTGATAATTACATTGTGGGCGCCAATGACCCTGACCTGATTGATAGTATCGGTAAGCTGGCTTTTACCCTGCCGGTTCCCGTTACAGAGAAACCTCAGCCAAAGCCAACGCGTGAAGAAGTGGCGATTCAGCCGAAAAAGCCCGTTTTTATTCCGGCGCCTTCGCCCAAACCTTCGATAAAAACAATACCCACACCGGTAGATGAGCCCGTGGCTATGGCGCCGCTCACCAATGAGCAAAAATTCAGGACGCGTACACGGCAGCTGGTGCAGGAAATTCCGCTTACAGGCGATTCGCTGGAACTGAGATTTTATGATAACGCAGAAATTGATGGGGATTCTATCGCGGTATTTTTCAACGATACCCTGCTGGCAGAGCATATCCGGCTTTCCGAAACTGCTTTTACGATTAAATTGCCTGTGGCGGCGCTGCTGCCCACGAACGAACTGGTGATGGTGGCAGAAAACCTCGGATCCATTCCTCCGAATACTTCACTGATGATTGCTATGGTAAATGGCAGGCGTTATGAGGCAAGACTGGCAAGCACGGAAAATAGCAGTGCGCTGATCCGGTTCGTGAAGGAAAGCCCGGCAGGGCCATAGCGCACCTCATTTTTTTAACCGTCATTGCGAGAAGCTGGAATAATCTCATTTTTTTGCTGAATGACCATAGCGACGAAGCAATCTCTTAGTTAGGGGATTGCTTCTTCTCATAAGATTGCTTCGGCACACGATCATTTTTACTTCGCCTAAAAGTTTTTCACGTGCCTCGCAATGACGCCGCAGTGGGGGAATAGTTAGGAGTTAGGAAGCCGTTTTAAATTTTTCCAGGCTAAATTTTTATAATCTTTCCGCTACCGGCTGTTTTAGACGAAATATTTTTTGCGCTTCCCTTATAGTAAATATTTCCGCTGCCGCTGATGTTTGCAGTAAGGCTTTTATTTGCGTAAACTTTCGCATTGCCGCTTCCGCTTATTTTTACTTCCACATTTTGTGCTGCCAGGTTATTAACGCTGATATTTCCACTTCCACTTATGGCAATTGCCAAATTTTCCGCTGTGCCGCCATTTACATTAATACCGCCGCTGCCCGAAATGGCCATTTTGAGATCTTTAAATGTTCCTGAATTCAACCGTATATTTCCGGAACCTGATAATTGAATGTCTGTGTTTTCCGCGCCTGAAAGGCTTCCCTCCGATTCTATATTTCCGCTGCCGCTCAGTTGCAGCGTTTTAATTTGCTCCATAGAAACATATACCACCATCTTTGAAGATGCTTTCAGGTTTACATAATTTTTGGTTCGGATAATTAATTTGCCGTTTTCCACTTCTGTTTCAATATAGGGTAAAAGATTTTCGTCGGCCATCACTTCTATTTTATCTGAATGGCCGGAAGTTATTTTTACGTCCAGTGGGCCTTTTGAGATCAGTGATGAAAATTCGCCTACAGTGCGGCTCTCTTTTTTGATATTGTGGTTCCCTTTAACGGTTTTCCACGGTTGGGCGCATAGTTGGTTGACGCTTACAGCAAGTAAAATAACCAGTAAATGTTTCATAAATAAAGATGTTTAAATTTTTGGAAAGATAGTTGTGTAACGTAAAGAGGTGAGAAAAGTTACAGGAACTTTTTAAAAAGATATTTATTATGAGTAATACCGAAAACGCGGCCATCATCGACAATCTTATCAATTTGCTCAACAAGGGAAACGCACATATTTCCCTGGATAAAGCTTTAAAAGATATCCCCTTTGAAATTTTGGGAAATAAGCCGGAAGGCGTGCCATACAGCGTTTGGCAACTGGCCGAACATATAAGAATTGCACAGGAAGATATCTTGAATTTTAGCAAAGACAGCCAATACCAATCACCAAATTGGCCAGACGATTATTGGCCCAAAGAAGTGAAACCGCCATCAGAGGAAGCATGGGAAAACTGTATCACGCAAATTAAGAGAGATCGAAAAAGTTTTATCACCTTGTTGCAAAATTCTGCCGGTAATTTGTTTACTCCATTTGAATACGGTGATGGCCAAACATTGCTGCGCGAAGCGTTGGTATTGGCAGATCATCAGAGTTACCACACCGGTGAAATTATCATCCTGAGAAGAATATTAAAAAACTGGCCCGCCAGGTGAACTGCGCACGGGTTGTCTGCTGCATTGCGGTTTGGATATAAATGATAATTACAAAATATATTCCTCAATGGTATCCTTGAAGGTTTGGATGTCAAAAGGCTTTCTCAGAAAGGAATTTGCGTGTACCCTGTCACTGATTTTTTCAATGTCGTCGCTGGCTGAGAACAGTACTACCGGTATGTCTTTGGTTTCAGGATTTTCGCGCATGTGTCGTACAGCGTTTTCTCCGCCAATGGATGGGATCCAAAGATCCATCAACACAATATCGGGGTGAATCCTAAGCATATCCGAAATAATATTTTCGCAGGTTTGGATGGTTTCAACTCTGTAATCCGAGAACTCAAGAATAGCCTTGCATACATTTAATATTTCGACATCGTCATCATAGATTAATATGCATTTCTTTTCCATTAAGGAGTATTAGTTTTTTTTGGGTTAAATAGTTCAATTAGTATTGGAAGAATAGTAAGGCTTTTGGTCGATTAACAGTTT
>JBQCHB010000006.1:0-5019 GCA_051955075.1 Flavisolibacter sp. | reverse complement strand
CAACAGAAATAGAGCAGTTCGTCGATCAAGAAAATTTAAAGGGTTTTATTTTTTTAACAGGAGAAGTTCCTTATAAAGAAGTAGCAAAATACATGCAACAGGCTCATGCAATGGTTTTGTTCAGCAAACACGAAAACTTTCCCTGTGTTGTGGTAGAAGCCCTGTGTTGTGGTTTGCCTGTGATTTCAGCCGATGTGGCGGGAGTAAAAGAAGCGGTCAATGCATCGAACGGTATCTTGGTAAAATCAGGAGATGAAGAACAATTATTAGAAGAAGTAATAAGGATCAGGGACAGATATCCTGATTACCATACGCTGCAAATTTCAAGTGATGCTGTCAGTAAATATAATTACCGGCCTATCGGTGAGAAATTTCATAAGCTGTATAGTACTGTCGCCGAATAAATGGATGAAACAAATACTACTTAAAAAAGCTTTATCATTTAAATTTAGTAGTAAAGTTTTTTCAATGAATCAGCTGTGTGTGGGCTCACATTAAATATCAAATATTGGGAATGAATATGCGAAACAGGCTCTAAAGATTTCACCCAGTCATATTTATGCATGGTAGCAATATTTAAATTCAATATTTCATTTACTTCAAAAACAACCATTCCCGCAAGTGGCTTTCGGGGCATGTAAACTGCATCAGGATGCCTGGAAAGGTATTCTTTCAAAAACTTTGATCCTTCTCCATAACAAAGATTTGTGTCCGCTATTCTCTTGTAAGCAAGTTTCTTATCAAAAATAAATTCGTTGGTATAAGGAAGGAAATGAGGAAAGTAATTACAAACCGAGATTGCCTGGTAAACTACTAAAGCATATAAAACGAATTTCTTCTTTCCTTCAATCAACCGCGAAATAATTTTGCCGGATAAAATAAACAGCAATGGAACAATGATCAAAATGTGTCTGATTCCGACCTGTGTCGAATAAAAAAAGTTCATGTAGACAAGGAAATATAGAGCTGGCAGAAGTAAGAAAATGTCATTTTTCAGAAATGCTTTCTTTGAGAAGTTGAGGAACAGAAGGAACATAGAAGCGATCCACAATAACAATAACGATATAGGTGTTTTGAATAAAAAGGCTATAAAATAATAATACCAAAAGCCATTGACATTGCTTTTGCCAAGTATATAAGGTGCACCATTAAGACTTCCTTGCACGCCCCCGCCCAATTGATCGAAATACATAACAGCATCCATGCTTTGCAGATAAGAAGAAGGAAAAGGGACCGGAAACCAGGGTGCAGTTTTAATAAAAAAATGTTGAATGATTTTAAAACCATCGCTTCGGAATGTATACTCATTTATCGGAAGAAATACCTGATAAAATAAATGCGAAGCGCAAATGATCAACCAGTTTACAAACAAAAACACAGCTATGTAACCGACAGCTTTTTTTAAATTGAAGCTTACCGGCATCCTTTTGTTTTGCCTTGTAAGCATATACATTAGGGCCAGCAGAGAAATAACTATAAAAAGGTGAATCATTGAAAACTTGGAAATCTCTGCCAATCCCGCAGCTATAGACATTAAAATAAAGTGTTTGCTTTTGTAATAGCTGAAAAAAAGCCACATGTAATACAATGTAAGCGTCATGAAAAAGCAGGCAAAAATATCTGACGAAACAAATATTCCATGAGCAAGAAAGTTTGGACATAGCAAATAAGTTAGAAGTACGAATAATGCGGTCTTTTCTCCATACAGTTTTTTTGACCAGGTAAAAATTAGTAGTCCAAGTAGAATGGCAACACCTAAACTTACATACCGGCCATGAATGACATCCATTTGGGCTTGCGACCAATCTTTTTTAAGTCCGGGTCTGAGAACCTGTTCTACAGCTCGTGGAATCATGTTCAAAGCCGTTATAGGTAATTTGCTTTCATATAAGATCACATCTTTTTCTCTTTGAAACTTAAGCAATGTAGAGCCGTAGGAGGCAAACGAACCTTCATCGTAATTAATGGATAACCGGTTGATGCAATAGATCTGTACCACAGCGTAAAGAACAAACATCAAAGCAATAACCTTGCGATATGGAAATGATTTGTCTATCCTCAAAGTGCTATGCTTTGCTTTTTATGGTAAGAAAACTAAGATAGAAGGACGAAATAATGAACTGCGTTCCAAGAACTACTAAAACCATGGAGGGAATAACCCAGCGAAGAACTACTAAAGGATCTAAATTTCCATAATGAGTATGTCGCCAATACAAAAAAGATTTTAACATAAGAAAAAGGCCACCGGCAAATAACAGAAATCCCCCGGCAATTCCCTTTTCAAGACTGAAAAACCTGGTAAAATTTTGAAGAAATTTTTGCTGTCCCGGCCATAGGCCATGTACCGCTGCGTATAACCTTGAAAAAAAATAAAAACTGATAAATTGAAATCCCAGTAGGATTGAACCCGATGTATATACAAGCGTATGAACATCGAGCTTTTTATTTCCTATTTCCAAAGGTCCGGATACTAATGCTACGGTGCCGGCAAAGCCCATTAGCATTAATAAAATACCCGGAAGCAGAAATAGCCATCCCGGACTATATAGTAAAAGAAACCTTAAGTGCCTCCATCCATCATGCCATGTTTTTAGATGTGATGGCCGTTTCCTTTTATCCTGATATAAAATGACGGGTGTTTCGGCAATAGATAGTTTATTAAGAGCTGCTTTCACAATCATTTCGGAGGCAAATTCCATCCCGGTAGTTTTAAGACTCAAACGATCATAAGATTCTTTTTTAATTCCCCTTAGGCCGCAATGAAAATCTTTGATCGGGATATGAAAAAAAGATCTTCCTATAAAGGAAAGTACGGGGTTGCCAATATATTTATGTAAAATAGGCATCGCATTTTTTTCAATGCCACCTTTAAAACGATTGCCTATAACTACATCATTTCCTTTTCTCAGCAGTTCAACAAAAGGCATTAAATTACTGAAATCGTAACTGTCATCGGCATCGCCGATAATGATGTATTTGCCTCTTGCTAATTTAATGCCGGCCATAATTGCCGAGCCGTATCCTTTTGTCCTTTCCATAGCCAATATTGCATTGTGCTTTACAGCAATACTGGCCGATTCATCTGAACTTCCGTTATCTGCCACTATCACTTCTCCATTGAGGTTATTTGCCTTTAAAAAAGAAAAAGCTTTGGTCAGGCAATAGGAAAGCGACTCTGCTTCATTAAGACAGGGCATGACAATTGACACTTCTATCTCAGTTGTATGCATGAAACTTAAATTTGCAATAATACAAACTTAAAATACACCGCCTAATAGTTATAAAAGAGTTCGTAAAACAAGTTGGCATCAAGAGCAGAGATTATTCTGACTGTTTATCTTTCGTTTAAATCTGTTTATTTTGGAGAAATGTATCTGGCAAAACTGTATAAATGGAATAAAGTCTTATTTGTGCTTGCTGTATTTCTTGTATGCACCCAGCTTTTTATTAATTTAAAAAGGGGAATGACCGCAACTCCTTTTTTACATTACGGGATGTACTCGCAAAAATTTCATCTGCCAAAGGAAATACAGGTGTGGGAAGTTTATATTGATAACAAGCGGTTGGAACTCTCAGAGTTATCCGCGAAAAACGTTGACAATATTATTGAGCCTGCAAGAATATTTTATTCAAACCAAAGCAGTAGAGAACTATACGAAACAACGATAAAAAGAATATTGGCGTCTTTAAAAATGTCTGCCGCTGAAAAAGAATTTGATACAGATATAGCAACGCAGGCTTTTCAGGAATGGTTCAAAACAAGGCTACGGAATATTTTGAATAAAAACATCTCAAATATCAAAGTATATCAAAACACTTACGCCGTCAACGACACGTCATTAGCCAAAATACAAACGCAACTTATTTATGAAATTAACTGAGGCTATCCGGAAAAAAATTATTGTTGAATATTGCGTTTTTTGTGTTTTTCTTTTCTTCTATAAATATTTCACCAACGGCCTTTTGTCGCAAGTTGTTCCGGTCTTCTTTTATAATAAATTAGATTTTACCACCATTCTTTTTCTTAAAACCGGCCTTCAGAAGTTGTTCTTACATAATTTTATTTTTTGTTTTTTGGCCGATGTATTTTATTATTTGCTGCCTTTTATTTATTTGTGGGTTTATCTTAAAAAGATGAAGCTTATACCCATTTTGGGCTCTTTGATTTTTGCTTATAATTTACTGTATTCGGTTGCCTATTGTTCTTTTCCAACGGATTCATTAGAAGGGCATATTGCCTTAATAGTTTTTCCAATCGTATTCATTCCGTTTACACTGCAGGGGTTCTGGTTTATGCTCCAGGGTGTCCGTTACTTTTTTTTATTTTTCTTTTCCTCGGCCGGACTTTGGAAATTAGCACATGCGGGTGTTTTTAATTTTGAAGAGATGAGTGCTATTCTTTTATACCAGCACAAGGAACTTTTGATAACTGATAAACCTTCTTTCCTTATTACATTTTATAAATGGCTTATAGCAAACCCTTTCGCCAGTTATTGGCTTTATTTTTCATCCACCATAATAGAACTCTTTTTCATTATTGGATTCTTCACCAAAAAATACGACAGACTGTTGGCATTGCTTTTTTTGCTTTTTTTAATTATGGACGCGGTGATTATGAGAATAGATTATTGGGAAACACTTCCGTTTCTATTGTGTTTGCTTTTCTCTAAATATAGGTTTATCGATGGCAAATCATCTATCGCCGCTAATCAAAGTCTTGAACAGGTGAGTTTTTAAGATCGTTTAAGTTTTATGGATAATTCCAGCAAGCATTGCGGATTCATATATTTTTACCTGAAGATTTAAGCTTACCATGGCAATAAAAATTTCTGAATATTTTGAAAAAGAACTTTTGTTTGTATTGCTTTTGCCTTTATTTTTTTTGTTACATGGCATTAATGAAAACTTTGGTTTAATACCTTTTAATGTCGTATTGCATCTGTCATTATTATATGGATTGATCACTATTGTGGTTACGCTACTGAGCATGGTGTTTTTAAAAAAGCCGGCAAAAGCAGT
>JBQCHB010000005.1:0-5504 GCA_051955075.1 Flavisolibacter sp. | reverse complement strand
TAGAGATGCCGCCCCCAGCCCGAAAATTAATATTGAAACAATGAACGACCAGAAATATAATTCTTTCCCATAGCCGAAAGGCCGCCTGGCGTCAGCCGGCTTTTTGCTTTGCTTAATACCAAAAAGCAGTAACAATTCATTAATGGTATCTACCACTGAATGAACACCTTCTGCTATCATAGCGGCGCTATTGCTGATGGCACCTGCAACAAATTTGGTGACGGCTATTAAAAGATTAGCTGCTAAAGCGCTGTAAATAGATTTATTTGACCGGGCCATTTTGAAAAATAAGTAATGAATGAAGAGTAATAAGTTCGTGTTACGCCCAACCGCTTTATAGTAGCATTTATTCCCATACCTGTAAACGGTCAACTCATTACTGTTAAGCATCACTCATCCGTTACACTCTGGGCGTGACGGGAACCGTATCATCGGTTTGTCCTCTTTCATCTTCTCTTCTGTCAAAATTTTTAGGTATGCCATTATCGCCGGTTTCTTCTTGCTGCTTATCAATTTCTTCGGAATTAAAAGTATTAACAGCGGCCATGCCCTGGTCCGGAGCTGTTTCGTTAGTGCTTGCAGGGTTATATATTTTTTCTTTCATCATCTATGGTTTATCGTATTATTTAAAAACCTGTGCCAATAATGGCTAACAGCAGCAACCTAAAGGTTCAAGTTTCCTATTGGATGAGATTGCTGTTTCATGAAGTGTATATTTAAACTCAGTACATCGGCAGAAGAATAATTTTTGTTTTACTGTAACCTTTTTGCAGTACACCTGCCCTAACAAAGAAAAATTTAGGCATGCTTTACGTTGTTATCGTTCTTTTTGCCCTGGCTGCTGTTATGGGCGTTCTTGTTTTAAAAAATGTTTTGGCAGCTAATCATGCGCCGCGGACGGTAGTTTATACACATGGAATATTTGCAGCCGTAGCACTTGTTTTGCTGATAATTTATGCTGCGCAAAACGGAACAAATGGTGTAATGACAAGTATAGTTTTATTTATCATTGCTGCATTGGGTGGCTTTTATATGTTTTTTCGTGATTTAAAAGGAAAATTAGGACCGGTATGGCTGGCCATTGTTCATGCGTTGTTGGCGGTAACGGGCTTTATCATCCTTTTGCTTTTTATATTGTAAGTTGAATAATTACAAAAACTATAACCAGCAATGATCAATCAGCAGCCTTTGTCGTCAATGCAATTTGGTAATTAGCATATTATCGGCTAACTTTTTAGACCAATCTGGAACATGATATTGAATAACTAAAACCCAGTTGAAATGGATGACACTTTACACATACTTCGGGAAACCGACGAAGAAGAGATCATATCAAAGATTGTTAAAGGCGAAACAGCGCTTTTTGAAATTTTGATCCGTCGCAATAATTCATGCTTGTATAAAGTAGCACGCAGCTATGGCTTTAATCATCAAGATGCGCAGGATATGATGCAGGAGGCTTACCTCACAGCCTACATGCAACTGCCTCGTTTTGAGTTTAGGGCTTCCTTTAAAACATGGATCACCAAGATATTGATACATAAATGTCTTTATAAAAAAACGTATGGCTATTACAAAAGAGAAGAGCCCGATACTGACATTATTAATGCCAACGCAAAGCCTATGCATATTGTTAATAGCACCAGCCCCGAAACAGCCATGATGCGTAAAGAATTTACGAAAGTAATAGAGCATCATCTGCAATTGCTGCCGGTTATTTATAAAACTGTTTTTATTCTTAGGGAAGTAGAAGGTTTTAAGGTGGAGGAGACAGCAGAATTGCTGGGAATTTCCGCTGTAAACGTAAAAGTAAGACTGAATCGTGCCAAAGCGCTTTTACAAAAACGGCTTGAGAAATATTATTCGGCTGCGGATGTTTTTGAATTTAACCTGGTGTATTGCGATGCCATGGTAAAAAATGTTTTAGATAAAATAAATAACCTCAAAAAGGATGTATGATGGAAGCCTTACTTACAAAAAAGCCGGTTTATATCAATAATGTGGCACCTGCAGTTAAAGTAAAAATGTTTATTCACAAAGACCCGGCGGCTGTTGAAGCAATGGTTAATAACTGGCTTCATGAAAACAATGTGGAAGTGCAACACATTGGCCAGTCGCAAAGCGAAAAAAACGGAAACTTTGTTTTTGTACTGAGTTTGTTTTATTCAAAAAAAGGATAACAGGCATCTGCTATTTCATAAAAACTCAAACCGATATTATCACAGCTTTACCCGCGGATAACCTTTATCCAGCCAGTCGGCTTTTATATTATGTGGCAGGTCCAGCAGTTTATAATTTGCGAATTTCATTTCCCGCAAAAGATCAATTGCCGGGCGAACATTGGGGCAATGTTCAAAAGGGCAGCAGCCGCAATAGATCACAATTTCTGTGTCTTTACTTTTATCTTTTAATTCATTTTTTAATTGCAAAAGATTTTCTTTTTGCTGCGCTGGTCCTGCAGTTACCGAATGCGGTATCAATGCGCCGGGGCCTACGCTGATAATCAGAAGCGAAGTGTCGTTATCTTTTAATCTTTGTGCTAATTGTGCGGGTTCTACTAGTTGGTCTTTTGTCCAATTTTCAGGTGTTTGCGAAAATGACTGTAATGATATAATGGTTAACAAAAACAGAGATAAGAACTTCAGGGCAAATTTTGTAATGGCTTTCATTAAGTAAAAATACAAAGGTTGTAAAAATAATTAGCCGTGGAAAGTTGAATAGCTGCACTACCGTTTGGTACAACCAATTGCGACGATTAATAAGGCGGCTATGAATATTCTGCCAGCCACTTAATTTTTTGCAGCATCATCTCACAATTTTCGCTCATAAGGTCGTAAAGATTATGTGAGTACAACAAAATTTCCTGCGAAACAATCAACCTAATGCCGCCTTCTTCCGGAACTAATTCATATTGGCATACAAGCGGACAATCAGAGAATTGGGGCAACTCGTACAAAGTAAACTGAAGCGAAATACCCGGTACTACTTCCTGCACCATGCCCTTGGTTAAGGCTTCTTTCTTGCCATTGGTTTCTACTTCCAGCAAAATAGGGCTTCCCTTGATCCAATCAGATTGTAACGCTTCATTAAATAGAAATTGCTGTGCGTATTCAGAGCAGGTAAGTACTCTCCAAACTTTGGTAGGTAAAGCATGAATAATAACTTCATGCCTGATAAGTTTCTTATGCATGTTGGGTTGGTTACCCCGTAAAACGAACGATTTCGTTTTTATGTTTCTTAATAAAGTGTGAAAGTGAGTAAAGTTCTTTTCTAGAAATGGAGATGTGGTCAGGCAATGTTTTTATAAGGGATAGTCTTTTTCCACAATGCTAAAAACTATAGCAAATCCTTATACCTTTGGTCTATGGCTCAACTACAGGAAAAATTACTGCAAAAATTCAATGAGGAATATAGCCGCCTGAACCAAGAACAGAAACAGGCCGTTGATAAAATATATGGACCTGTGATGGTAGTGGCCGGGCCGGGTACGGGCAAAACGCAAATTCTCAGCGTTCGCATTGGTAAGATTTTATTGGAAACCGATGTGCTGCCTTCTAACATTCTTTGTCTTACTTACACCGATGCCGGTGTATTGGCCATGCGTAAGCGTTTGCTCGCCATGATTGGCCCTGATGCTTACAGTGTGCACATTCATTCATTCCATTCGTTCTGCAATATGGTGATCCAGCAGAACATGCACCTTTTCCATAAAAAAGATCTGCAACCTATTAATGAGTTGGAGCAGGTACAATGTTTAATTCAGCTTATTGATTCTTTTGACAATGACAATCCGCTCAAGCGTTTCAAAACCGATGCATACTTCGAAGCCAATTATTTAAAAGATCTTTTTGGAAGCATGAAGCGGGAAGGATGGACAACCGATTTTTTGTTGAAAAGAATTGATGAATATGTAGAAGATATTATTCCCGAAACCTTTGCCAATAAAATAAAGCTTAAAAAAGGCATTGTAGAATTAACCGTAAAAGGCAAGGAAGAGATTGAAAAAATGCAAAAACTGAAAGCTGCTGTACAGGCCTTTCCGTTATACCAGCAAATACTGAAAGAAAAACAGCGCTACGATTTCGATGATATGATCAATTGGGTTATTGGCGTATTTGAAACCAATAATGATGTGTTGGCCAATTACCAGGAACAATACCAGTTTTTTTTAGTAGATGAATACCAGGATACCAGCGGTGCACAAAATAAGTTAGTAGAACTATTGGTTAGTTATTGGCAGGAAGAAAGCCCCAACCTTTTTGTAGTAGGTGATGATGACCAAAGCATCTACCGCTTCCAGGGCGCCAATATGGAGAACATGATGCAGTTGGCAAAGAAGTATGAAAAAGATTTGTTGCGGGTGGTGCTCACGCAAAATTACCGTAGCGTACAGCCCATTTTAGATGCAGCACATTCACTCATTCAAAACAATGTGCAGCGGTTAGTGAATGAATACAAGGACCTCAAAAAAATATTAACGGCTGCCAACACTGCGTATAAAGACTTAAAAACAGCACCGGTAATCAGGAGCGTTAGTAATGAATTTGAAGAAAATATTTTAGTTGCTGAAGAAATTAAGCAATTGATTGAAGAAGGAACTGAACCAGGAAGAATTGCTGTCATTTACAAAGAGCACAGAACCGGTGAAGAACTGCAAAAATTTTTACAGCTGCAGGGCATATCGTACTACACTAAGAAATCGCTGAATCTCTTAAAAGAACCTTTTGTAAAAAAAATATTGGCTTATCTGGAATATGTGATGTCGGAGAAAGATATTTCTTTCAGTGGTGAGTCTGTTCTTTTTGAAATTTTGCATCACAACTTTCATAACATTCCTTCTTTAAAAGTTGCCACTATTTGCACTGAATTAAACAACAATCGCCGAACAAAGAAAGAGCCAGTTTTTATAAGAGATTACCTGGGGAGGTTGGCTGCAACAAGTAAGCAGAAGTTATTTACCGGCGATGAAACAACAGACAAACTCATAAAGCTTCACCAAACATTAGAGCAACTGATTACCGGCAGTGAAAATCTGCCTTTGCTTAAGTGGTTTGAGTTGTTGTTTAATGAAGCTGATATTATTTCGTACATCATGCAGCAGCCCGACAAAGCCTGGCTCATGAAATTGTTGAACGGCTTTTTCGATTTTGTGCAGGACGAATGCCGCCGCAATCCAGATCTAAGGATAGAAGACCTGGTAAAGCAAATTCATTTACTTGAAGAAAACGGTATCTCTATTCCTTTGGTACAAACCAGTGGCAATGAAAAAGGTGTGAACTTACTTACCTGTCACGGAAGCAAAGGTTTAGAATATGAGTACGTATTTTTTATTGGTTGTTATTCCAATGTTTGGGAGAGTAAAAGAAAATTTAGCCAGGGCTATAAACTACCGCCCAATGTTTTTACCAAAGAAACGCCTGAAGAAAAAGAAGAAGAGCTGCGCCGCCTGTTTTTTGTAGCGGCCACACGGGCTGAAAAGCATTTATACATTTCTTTTCAATCAT
>JBQCHB010000004.1:0-4640 GCA_051955075.1 Flavisolibacter sp. | reverse complement strand
ATACGTTGCCTTATTTGTGTGTAAACTTAGGAACAGGAACTATTGAAGAAGCAAGAGATTGGGTAGAATATTGCAACGCGGATACTGGAATTTATTACAGCAATTTGCGGGCATCAAACGGCCATGTGGCACCATATAATGTAAAATATTGGGGCCTTGGAAATGAAATGGATGGCCCCTGGCAAATGGGGCATTTGAATGCGGAAGATTATACCAAAAAAGCATTGGAAGCAGCCAAGCTTATGAAATGGAGCGATAATAAAATTAGTCTCGTGGCGAGTGGCAGCAGTAATTATGGTGCTGACTGGCAACATTGGAACAGCACAGTTATTGACGGGCTTTTTGATTATGTTGATTACATTTCCCTTCATCATTATGCCGGCAACCGCGATAATGATCATTATAAATTTATGGCTTCTACGGAAATGGTAAATAATGTGATTGAAATCACGAAAGGCATTATCAAAGCAGAACAACAAAAAAGAAAATCGCATAAGCCTTTATACATTGCATTTGATGAATATAATGTGTGGTACAGAGCCGGCGGAAAAGAAGGGCTGGAAGAGCATTACAATTTGCAGGATGCACTGGTGGTGGCGCAATACATGAACACCTTTGTCAGAAATGCTGATGTTGTAAAAATGGCTAACATGGCCCAACTGGTGAATGTGATAGCGCCGATGATGATTACCAACGATAAACTTTGGAAGCAAACTATTTATTATCCGCTGCAACTTTTTGCTGCCAATTGTTATGGCGAATCACTGGATACTTATTTGCAATGCGATACTTATGATGCAGGTGATTATAAAAAAGTTCCTTACCTGGATGTGTCTTCGGCGTATAATGATAAAACAGGCGAGTTGGTGATTAATGTGGTTAACCGCCATCTTGAAAAATCTATTGAAACCAATATTGCAAACCAGTTCGGAAAACTCGAAGGGAAAGCGACTGTTTACACCGTAAATTCAGGAAACATAAGCGATGAAAATTCAGTGGATCAGCAGAAAGTGAAAACTCAAACGAAAGAAATCTCAGTTAAAGAAAACGGGTTTATCTATTCTTTTCCTGCGCATTCTTTTACGATGATAAAAGTGAAATTGGATAAATAAACCGATAAAACCAGAACCAATGCAATCAAACATTCTAAAATATTCTTTTCTAACAATTATTCTCAGCACAGCTTTATTTGTATGTACCAAGGCCCAGGAAAAGCAGCAGCAAAACGCGTTTCTACCGAACAAACAATCATTCCATAATTATCAATATCCTGAATGGTTTCGTGATGCAAAGCTTGGATTCTGGGCGCATTGGGGCCCACAGGCTGTACCCCGCCAGGGCGATTGGTATGCCAGGAAAATGTATGAAGAAGGCAGCGACGACTATAAATATCATGTAGCACATTATGGCCATCCTTCCAAGTTTGGTTACAAGGATATCATTCCCTTATGGAAGGCCGAGCGATGGGATCCGGAAAAATTAATGGCGCTGTATAAAAAAGCCGGTGCCAAATATTTTGTGAGCATGGGTACACATCATGATAATTTTTTTCTTTGGAACTCTAAAATCCATAAATGGAATTCTGTGAATTATGGCCCTAAAAAAGATGTGGTGGGAATATGGCAAGCGGCGGCAAAAAAAGAAGGACTAAAATTTGGAGTCTCAGAACATTTGGGCGCAAGCTTTACATGGTTTCAATCCAGCCATCGGGCGGATACTACGGGGCCAATGAAAGGCATTCCTTATGATGGTGCTAATCCTATGTACCAGGACTTATACCACGCCAAAGCAGATTCCAACGATCATGGATGGCTAAGCATTAATAAAGAATGGCAAAGAGAGTGGCTCTTCAGCATTAAAGAATTAATTGACAACTATCATCCTGATTTACTCTATTCTGATAGTCAGTTTCCTTTTGAAGAATACGGCGAAAACATGCTGGCTTATTTTTACAATCAAAACATCGCAAATAATGGCGGAAATCTCGAAGCCGTATATACCTGCAAGCAACCTTCAGATGGAATGTGGGTGCAGGATTTAGAGCGTGGCGTTCAGGATTCTATCAGTCCCTTTCCTTGGCAGACAGACACTTCCATCGGCGATTGGTATTACCGCACCGGCCAAAAGTATAAAACACCAACAGAAATAATCCAGATGTTGGTGGATATAGTTAGCAAGAATGGAAACCTGTTAATTAATATTGTACAAACGCCTGAAGGCGATTTGGAGCCGGATGTAATCAAAATCGTAAATGAAATAGGGATGTGGACTGCTGTAAATGGCGAAGGCATTTATGGCTCGCGTCCCTGGAAAATTTATGGTGAAAGGCCAACAGAAGAAACCGTTGTAAAAAGCTCCAACTTTAATGAAGATAAATTAAAATACAGCGCACAGGATATTCGCTTTACCACTAAAGGAAATGATTTGTATGCTTATTGTTTGGGCGAACCGACAAAAGATATTCTTATTACATCTCTCGGAAAAAATTCAAAAATGTTGGATAAAAAAATTGCCTCTGTCACCTTGTTGGGAAGTGATACGAAAATCCGGTGGACTCAAAAAGGCGATGCGCTGGTTATCAAAAAGAATTTTAAAATGCCGGTACCGGAAGTTCCGGTTTGTGGATTTAAAATTGAATTTAAATAGAAGAAAATGAAAGTTTTGGTTTGTACTGAGCCTGGTAATTTTGAATACGAAACCCTTCAAAAGCCGCAATTGAAACCGGCTTATGCTATTATAAAAATTAAACGTATCGGAATTTGTGGCACTGATTTGCATGCGTTCGAAGGCACTCAGCCGTATTTCAGCTATCCTCGTATTTTAGGTCACGAGCTCGCGGGTGAGTTGGTTGATTTTGATAATGCGCCTGGTTTTGAAAAAGGGGAGGTAGTGACTTTTATTCCTTACTTTAATTGTGGCCATTGCATTGCATGCCGGATGGGAAAGCCAAATTGTTGTAGCAGTATCCAGGTTTGCGGCGTGCATTGCGACGGCGGAATGGTAGAGTATTTAATGGTTCCTTCCCAAAGTTTGTTGCACGGAGATGGATTAAGTCTGGATGAGCTTGCATTGGTAGAACCACTCGCTATTGGCGCTCACGGTGTAAGGCGGGCGCAGATTGCAGACGGCGAAAATGTTTTGGTAATTGGCGCAGGCCCCATCGGTTTGGGAACTATGGAAATGGCAAGAATTGCTGGCGTTAATGTAATAGCGATGGATATTAATGAGCAGCGACTGCAATTTTGTAAAGAAAAATTGGGTGTGAGCTTTGCGCTGAATGCGATGAGCAAAGATATTCTGCAGCAACTTGCAGAAATTACAAATGGTGATATGCCAACAGTGGTAATAGATGCTACGGGCAATTTAAAAGCCATCAACACCGGCTTTCAATATGTATCTCACGGTGGAAAATATATTTTAATAGGTTTGCAAAAAGGAGAGATTTGTTTTAGTCATCCTGAATTTCATAAAAGAGAAGCTACGTTGATGAGCAGCCGGAATGCCACCAAAGAAGATTTTCAAAAAGTGATGTCGGCGATGAAAAATAAATTAATTGATCCTTCCAACTACATAACGCATCGGACAATTTTTACAGACATCAAACAAGAATTTGCTCAATGGCTTAATCCGGCAAATGGTGTGATAAAAGCAATGGTATCCATGGAATAAACTTTCTGTTCTGTCAGGATGGAAATTCAGCAAGGAATTTTTTAGCCCTTTGCTTAAAGGCAGCGCTTTGATGATCGATTTGAGTTTTTATCAGCAATTTTATTTCAGGGATTATCTCAGGATATTTTTTAGCAAGGTTGCTCAAAATAGTCAGAGAGGAAGCTTTAATAGCTACGGCTTCACTTGGAGACTCAAGGTAATGGAAACAGAGATTCATTACATCGCCTTCATATTTTTCAGGCAGGGGAACAAATTGCAAAAGCCGAACGGTATTGCGTTTGATTGCATTATGAAGTGGCTCCTTTTTCAGATTGTCAATTAATTCGCCGAAGTTTTCTTTGATAAAACCGGGATGGGCTATGGCGCAATAGCTTAGTGGCCATGCCGCTCTTTGTGTTACCCTGCTTTCATCCGTAAGAAACAACCTGAAAAGTTCATTAAACCGGGAAGCATCATCGTCCACCCAGGCAATTATTTTTTCACAGTTGGCTTTGGTATGTTCTTTTAATATTTTATTCCGGAGACGCATTATAACTAAACACTTTTAATTTAGGTTACATCGTTCTCTTTTTTGCGGGATCCTGTTTGGCCATAAAGACGCTATAAATTACTATTGTAGGGCCGAAAATTTCATATACCACTACGTAAGGGAAACGTTTTAACCTTCCCTGTCTGACAGAGTTTTCATAATATGAATGAGTTTTTGGATTATTCTTCAAACCGTCATAAAAGTTTTCCAGTTCGTTTAAAAACTCTAATCCTAATCCATCTTTTGCCGATTCATACCAATCATATGCTTCCAATATTTCAATTACAGCAAGGGGCCTGGTTTCCAATTTAAAGCTCATTGCGTTTTGTTTTATCAACCGCCATTGCTTTTATATCTTCCCAACTCTAAGACTTTCCTTCCCCTCTCAGATACCTTTCCCGTTCTGCCATTATTAGTTTTTTTCTTTGAGCACCCGGCTCCA
>JBQCHB010000003.1:0-3446 GCA_051955075.1 Flavisolibacter sp. | reverse complement strand
GGGACCATCGGCTACGGAAAAGCCAAGCCGTTGAAAAATATTTACAATGCGGTTGCGCACCAAAGTAATAGGATGGCGGGAACCAATTTGTACAGCATCACCGGGCAATGAAAGATCAATATCTTCAAATGCTGACTCCCGACTGCCTGCAGCCGACTCTTTGGCCATTTCAAACTTGCCTTCAGCAAATTGCTTGAACTCATTGAGGACCTGTCCGAATTCTTTTTTTCTTTCATTTGGCACATTGCGCATTTCGCCAAAAAGGTTTTTTACCAAACCCTTGGTGCCCAAGTATTTAATGCGATATTCTTCTAACTGTTGTGGAGTTGAAATTTCAAAGCCCTCAATTTCTTTGCGATAACCTTCAATTTGCTGTAACAATTCTTCCATGCGGGCAAAGATAATCACGGATGGCAGAATGATGATAGATGTAGTTTACAGATGAGTGATGACAGTATAAAAAGTCAATTTGTTAACCATTCAACGTGTCAACTGAGCAACTTATTGAAGATTGGTTGCATTAAAAGTGTCTCCCTGCTTCATGTCTCCGGTATCGTAGCCTTTTTTAAACCAGTACATGCGTTGGGCTGATGTGCCGTGGGTAAAAGATTCGGGCACTACATAGCCCTGTGCTTCTTTTTGCAGACGGTCATCGCCGATAGCGTTGGCGGCGTTGAGGGCTTCTTCAATATCGTTCGCTTCCAACAATCCTTTGCCCTGTTCGTAATGTGCCCATACGCCTGCATAAAAATCGGCCTGTAGTTCTAACCGAACGGAGTATTGATTATACTCTTCCTCGCTTACCTGGCTTCTGAGCCGCTGCATTTTGTCGGATAATCCTAACAAGTATTGAATGTGATGGCCTACTTCATGAGCCACCACGTAAGCCATGGCAAAATCGCCGGGTGCGCCAAAGCGGTCTTTTAACTCGTTGTAGAAAGAAAGGTCAATGTATAATTTCTGATCGGCAGGGCAATAAAACGGGCCGGTGGCAGAACTGGCATTTCCACAACCCGATTGTGTGGCGCCGTTGAAAAGTACAAGTGTAGGTGCTTCGTATTGTTTGCCTGCTTTAGAGAACAATTGTCCCCACACATCTTCCGTATCGCCCAACACCACTTTTACAAACTGCGCTTCTTTATCTTGCTGCGCCTGTTCCTCAGCCGACAAGGGTTGGTTTTGATTAGGCAAAGGAAGCTGCGATACATCGGCATTACCGCCCAATAATAAGTTCAATACAAAAACTACAACGCCAATAATACCTCCGCCGGCAGCTATGTGCCCTCCGGTTATTCCCCGGCGGTCTTCTACGTTAGAGCTTTCTCTTCTTCCCTGCCAAAGCATAAAATAAGGTTTAGATTTTAAAGGTAATAAAAAACGTGCCGTTGTAGTTTGGTTCATGGTTGATGGCAATCTTTCAACTTTAAACCTTCCTAACTTTGCGGCCCAATGCATACCATGAAAAGTTTATTCCGTTTTATTATTGCGGTTCATACCCTGGCTTTTTTTTCTTGTTCCGCATCAAAGCACCTTTTGAAAGATGACAGAAAGATTGACGTGAATTTTGTGCAGATCAACGATGTGTACGAAATTGCTCCATTAGCAGGTGGGAAGGAGGGCGGCGTGGCAAGAGTGGCTAGTTTGAAAAAGCAGCAGCTAAAAAATAATCCAAATACATTCCTGGTAATTGCAGGCGATTTTTTAAGCCCTTCGGTTTACAATAGTTTACTGTACAATGGCAAACCTATCCGGGGCAGGCAAATGGTAGAAGCTTTAACTGCCGCAGGACTTGACCTGGCTGTATTTGGCAATCACGAATTTGATATTAAAGAAAACGAGTTGCAGGATAGAATGAATGAATCGGGCTTTGACTGGTTTTCATCCAATACTTTTCATAAACAGAAAAATAAAATAGAACCGTTTGAAAAAAATGGCGTGCCCATTCCGGAAACATACATTTTACACGTAAAAGATGCCGACGGCACCAACGCTAAAATTGGTTTGTTTTCGGTAACGCTTCCTTTCAACAAAGCTGATTATGTTAGTTACACCGATGCGTTAACCGCTGCAAAAACGGCGTACAATAATTTAAAAGACTCTGTTGATGCCGTAGTAGCCATCACGCATCAGTCAATTGACGACGACAAAAAAATGGCAGATGAAATTCCCGGATTAGCTGTAGTGTTGGGCGGCCACGAACACGATATGCGTTTTGTGAAAGAAGGAAAAGTGTACATTACAAAAGCGCATGCCAATGCCAAATCGGCTTTTGTCGTGGACTTGCACATCAATCAAAAAAAGCATAAAACAAAAGTTGATCCCCGGCTTGTTTACATCAATGAAAGCATTCCTTTAGACAGTGCCACCAGTGTGGTGGTGGAAAAGTGGGATAGCATTGCTGAAAAAAATTATAGCTCTTTAGGTTTTGACGCAAAGAAAATAATATTGAACAGCGGTGAACCTTTGGACGGCCGCGAAGCACAGGTAAGAAGCCATCCAACCAATCTTACACGGCTTATTGTTACAGCCATTCAGCAGGCGGCGCCGCAGGCCGATGTAGTGCTTATCAATTCAGGCTCGATACGTGTGGATGATATTGTTCCAACACCCGTTACTGAGTATGACATTATCCGTACGCTTCCCTTTGGCGGCGGCATTCGCGAAGCTGACATGAAAGGAAGTCTTATCATTCAAACGCTTGATCAGGGCGAAAAAAATAAGGGCATTGGTGGCTATCTGCAATACAATGAGAATATTACACACGAAAACGGCGTGTGGAAATTGAAAGGCCAACCCATTGATCCATCAAAAACTTACCGCGTAGCCATTACCGACTTTTTATTCACAGGCAAAGAAGCCAATATGGATTTTTTAAATCTGCAAAATCCTGCTGTAGTTAAAGTGTATGATGCTGCTACTTCTGTTTCCAATCCATTGTCTGACGTTCGTTTGGCGGTAATCAGGTATTTGGAAAATCAGGTTCGGTAATGCTTGAGTTCAAATGCTTTTTGTACGTGGATATAGTTTGCTGTGATCTTGGTGATGGATTGCAGCCTTCATCACTTAACATTAAATGTTTCGAAGGGCAGAAAGCCTTACCTGATAAATAGCTTGTGATATTGAGTTAATGCTATATGTGCCTTTAAAGAATTTATGCTTAACTTAAAGGTCATTCTT
Source organism: Flavisolibacter sp. (assembly GCA_051955075.1). GTDB lineage: Bacteria > Bacteroidota > Bacteroidia > Chitinophagales > Chitinophagaceae > Flavisolibacter. The sequence goes on along the minus strand of JBQCHB010000003.1, from coordinate 269 downwards.
CAAACCAAAACAAATCATCATGCACAAACTGATTCCTGTATTAGCGGTGGCAACACTGGCGATTACTGCCTGCAACAACAGTTCTTCCACCGACGAAAAAAAGGAAGATATTTCTACTACCCGCAGGCTGGAAGGTGAGGCTCTTGTAAAAAGAGGTAACTACCTTGTTACGGTTGCATCGTGCAACGATTGTCACTCTCCAAAAAACATGACACCAATGGGGCCAATGGCAGATTCTACCAAACTGCTTTCAGGTCACCCGGCAAATA
>JBQCHB010000002.1:0-3065 GCA_051955075.1 Flavisolibacter sp. | reverse complement strand
AATGAAACATAATAGCCCGAATCAACTGCTTCACGTTTTTGCGACCATGAATAAAAATGAAGGAACACAAAGGAAAGCATAAACAGGTAGCGCATAGTAATTAAATTATTTTTTGCGATGAATGTTTGCCACTAATTATTGTAAAAGATTGACCATTGAAGGAAATGCAATACAACCAAATTTGCCCTAATTCAAAAACTGTCATTAAATTTAAAAACAAATCATTTTACTTCATCAGCACACACACAAACTTTATACGAAACCATGAGAAAGAATCTCCTGCTTCTTTTTTTGTTATCATCCTGTCTTTGGGTCACTGCGCAAAAAGGCACCTGGGAAAATTTGTTTAATGGGAAAGATTTAAGTGGCTGGAAACAATTGAATGGAAAAGCAAAATACACAGTTCAAAATGGCGAGATCGTTGGCACCACTGTAATGAACGAACCCAATTCATTCTTGGTTACCGAAAGAGATTACGGCGATTTTGTCCTGGAATTCGAATTTAAAGTGGACAGCACCATGAACTCGGGCGTGCAGTTTCGCAGCGAAAGCAAAGCCAATTATCAGAATGGCAGGGTACATGGTTACCAATATGAAATTGATCCATCCAAACGTGCATGGACAGGCGGTATTTACGACGAAGCAAGAAGAGACTGGCTTTACCCGCTTGATCTGAATCCTGCTGCCAAAACAGTCTTCAAACAAAATCAATGGAACAAGGCACGCATTGAATGTATTGGCAATAACATGAGAACATGGATCAATGGTGTCCCCGCCGCATTTGTAATTGACGACATGACTCCCAAAGGCTTCATTGCGTTACAGGTGCACGCCATCAATAAAAAAGAAGAGGAAGGAAAACAAATACGCTGGCGCAACATTCGCATTCAAACCCAAAATTTAAAACCATCGGCATACGACAACTTGTTTGTCGTCAATTTAATTCCCAATACGTTGTCTGATGCCGAAAGAAGAAATGGCGTGAGCTTATTGTGGGATGCGAAAACAACCAATGGATGGAGAGGCGCTTACAAAGACAAATTCCCGGATAAAGGATGGCAAATAAAAGATGGTGTACTGAGTGTGCTTTCTTCTGGCGGAAAAGAAGCTGCCAATGGTGGAGACATTGTTACCGATAAAGAATATGGCGCCTTTATTTTACAATTTGATTTTAAGTTATCAGAAGGGGCCAACAGCGGCATTAAATATTTTGTTACAGAAAAAGAAAATAATACCGGTTCGGCCATCGGGCTTGAATACCAGGTTCTCGATGATGAAAGACATCCTGATGCAAAGCTTGGCGTGGTAGGCAATAGAACACTGGCTTCTTTATACGATCTTATTCCTTCTTTAAAAGAACCAAGAGCCAGGAGAAAAATTGGTGAGTGGAATCGTGGAATGATCGTTGTGTATCCAGACAATTATGTAGAGCATTGGCTCAACGGCTGGAAAGTATTAGAGTATCAACGTGGCGCTCCTTATTATTATGCATTGGTAGCCAGAAGCAAATATGCACAATGGCCTGATTTCGGCATGGCGCCGAAGGGACATATCTTAATACAGGATCACGGAAATTTGGTTTCTTACCGGAGCATTAAAATACAGGAATTGAAATAGATGATAGTTGGTAGTTGACGGATGACAGTAAAACAGACCTCTTCTACCATCAGTCATCTGTCAACTTTCATCACCTTAAACCTCATACCTTATACCTCAAACCTTTCACCATGTCTTCACGCAGAGATTTCATCAAGCAATCATCCAAAGCTTCAGCAGCAGTCTATTTAGGAACACTTGGCCTCAGTGCCAAAAGTTATGCCCGCATTTTGGGTGCTAACGACAGGGTGCATGTTGGCGTAGTTGGTTTTTCCGACCGCTTTCGCCAATCGCTGCTTCCCAGTTTTATGAATCATTACAAAGAACTGAACTTCGACATCATTGCGGTTTCTGATATTTGGAAACTGCGCAGGGAAGAAGGCCGTGATTTCCTGAAACAAAAATTTGATCACGACATACAAGCCTGTGTCAATAATGATGAACTGTACAAGATAAAAGATGTAGATGCCGTCATCATCAGCACAGCCGATTTTCAACATGCCCTGCATACTATTGAAGCAGTGAAAGCGGGCCGTGATACTTACACCGAGAAACCATTTGCAGAAACCATGGATGATGCCATTGCTGCACTAAAAGCAGTAAAGGCATCGAACCGCATTGTGCAGATAGGTTCGCAAAGGCGCAGCGGGCCTAATTACAAAGCCGCTGCTAATTTTATTCAGCAAGGAAGATTTGGACCGATCACGATGGTTGAACTTACCTGGAACGTAAACCAACCGGGCCGCTGGCGCAGGCCTGAGCTCGTAAAAAAAATAAAAAAAGAAGATACAGACTGGAAACGTTTTTTACTGAACCGTCCATTTGAAGAATGGGATCCGAGAAAATATTTGGAGTACCGTTTGTTCTGGCCTTATTCTTCAGGCATGCCCGGGCAGTGGATGAGCCACCAGATAGATACGGTGCACTGGTTCACCGGCCTGCCACATCCCCGAAGCGTTGTGGCCAATGGCGGCATTTATATGTGGAAAGATGGACGGCGCAACTGGGATACAACGACAGCCGTTTTTGACTATGGCCCTTTGAATGACCCTTCTTCGGGCTTCCAGGTGGTATTTTCATCACGCATGCACAATGGCGATGAGCATCCGGCTGAATTATATTATTCCAATGGCGGTGAACTGAATTTAATTACCAGCAAAGTTTCCTCGGAAGGTGGTTTGCAGAAAAATTTTGCAGCAGCCATGAACATGCCACCTAACCTTTTGCCTGATGTTGATTTGGTGAAAGAATCAGTGCAGGTGGTGGCATCGGCTAACACCGGTGGCGATGCCTTAACCAGTGCACACGTGCGCAACTGGATGGAATGTGTACGCAGCCGCATATCACTACATGAGCCAGCGCGAGGGCGTCGATCTCCGCGACGACCCGGACCACGCCGAGTGGAGGCAGGTCGACAACCCTGTCATGCGTCGGTTCGTCGAGGAGTACGGTCCGGCGCCGCCCGCCTT
>JBQCHB010000001.1:0-19245 GCA_051955075.1 Flavisolibacter sp. | reverse complement strand
AAGAGATTCTTCACTATGCTATCAATTGTATAAATTGAATGATTCCTCAAACAAAGAAATTGGAAAAGCGATTGGCGCCAAGGCTCAACTGGAATATCGTTATTTTAACATGCAAGGGAAACCATTACCCGAATTTCATTTTGTTGATCTAGATGGTAATGTTTATGACGCCAATACAACCAAAGGAAAAATTTTAGTAATAAACTGCTGGTTCATTCACTGTAAACCTTGTAACGAAGAAATCCCCGCTCTTAACCGACTCGTAAAACAATTAAAAAATAGAAAGGATGTTCTTTTTGTGAGTTTGGCATTCGATGGAGCCGAAGACCTGAAAAAATTCCTGAAGAGAAATGTTTTTGAATACGCCATTGTGCCCAACAAAGAAAACTATTTGATGAATGATTTACGCATAGTCGAATATCCTACACACCTCATAATTAACAGACAGGGAATGATTAAAAAAGTCATAGAAGGTAATATGAACAACTATCATAATGTTGTAAATTTTATCAGTGCATTGAATGAAGAAATAAAAAATGATTTGAATGCCGACAGATGAAGTCGAATACCTCAATAGATAATTGCATCCATGATCCTTTACTTAATGTATAGGGTTCAGATTTACAGATTAAAGAAAGAACCTTTCAAGGAAGCAAGAATATTGCAATCATAACCTATTTGCCAATTATTCCATTTCTTTTCTACAAGCAACCAGACACCATGGACTGCGGCCCACTTGTCTGCGCATTGTGGCAAAACACTATAAAGAAGCTGTTACAGTGCACGCAACACCTCTTCCACCACCCTTGGATAATGCAAATGCTCTAACTGGTGAATGCGCTGGGCCAGCTTTTCCGGTGTGTCGCTGTCCAAAACCGGGCAGGCAGTTTGAAAAATAATGTCGCCATTATCGTAATGCTCGTCTACATAATGCACTGTAATACCCGATTCTACCTCTCCGGCACTTAGTACCGATTCGTGAACGTATTGTCCGTACATGCCCTTGCCGCCATATTTTGGCAGCAGTGCGGGGTGTATATTAATAATACGTCTTGGAAAGGCATCAATCAGGGATTGGGGGATCTTCCATAAAAAACCGGCTAAGACAACCAGGTTCGTTTTAGCGTTTTGTAATTCGGGTACATAGCCATCGCCCCTGAAAAACCTCTCTTTTTCTATCAATAAGACAGGAATGGATTCTCTTTCAGCTATGGAAAGAACACCTGCACCCGCTTTGTTGCAAAGGATCATAGCCACTTTTACCTCTTGCACATTCCTGAAATAATTGATGATCTGCTGTGCATTGCTGCCCGCACCTGAAGCAAAAATGACAATATGTTTGATCGTGGTTGGCGGCACCGGTTGCGTTCCGGGGTGAAAATTGGCTCCTTCCATATTGGTTTCAATTGACTTATGCTGTACAGGTATTTATAAAACAATCAGTTCGTAAGCCGGCGAAATTAGACCTAAGTCTTTACAAAAAGGGCTAAGGGTTTTTCTTTATTTCACAGATTTCAACATCGCCAAAAGAAGCTGACCAAAGCATGACAATTTTTTTCACCATTAGATTAGAAATGCATTAAAAACCGCTGAAACGCAAGCCTGTAGCGGGTTAAAAAATTTTTTGCAACGTGGCTGTTTTGTTAATTTACTGTCATATTTTTGCACCCGATTCGGGAAATTATCCACATTTCAGACCAATCTTTTCTATGAATTTATTAAAGATCATTGCCAAGAATAGTGTACTGCCAGGATTACTTATTCTTTTCTCACTCAACTCTTTAAACGCCCAGGACGGCAAGCAAATATTTCAACAGAATTGTCAAACCTGCCATAATTTGGATAAGGATGGCACCGGCCCGCATTTAAGAGGTGTGGAGGAAAGAGGTCCATGGGCGGAAAGCAGGGAAAACCTTCACAAATGGGTACACAATCCCGGGGCTTTTATTCCAACAACGCCTTATACCCAGGCTTTGCACAACACTTTTGGGCAGATCATGCCTTCTTTTCCTCAATTATCAGAGAAAGAAATTGATGCCATTTTCGACTGGATCAAAACGGCGCCGCTTCCGGGAGCAACTACTGCAAAACCCGGCGAAGCTGCAGGCGAGGGTGAAGGCGCTTCCAACCGCAATGCACTTATTTTCGGTATCATTTCCCTGATCCTTGCCATTGTTGCCCTGATTTTAATGCAGGTAAACAGCAACCTGAAAAAATTATCCGACGACAAAGAAAGAATCATGCGCCCCGAAGCGGTTCCTTTCTGGCGCAATAAAATTTACATTGCTTTAATAGCCATTATCTTATTTATAGTAGGCGGTTATTTTGTCGGCAAAGGCGCTATTGGCTTAGGCCGCCAGCAGGGCTACCAGCCTACGCAGCCTATTTTCTTCTCGCATAAGGTACATGCCGGCATTAACCAGATCAACTGTTTATATTGTCACGGCAGTGCGTGGGAGAGCAAACACGCTGGTATTCCTACCTTGAACATTTGTATGAACTGTCATAAATCCATTGATTCCTATGGCGAAAACAGTGCTAAGATTTATGATGAAAACAACAATGAAATAGACGGGACTAAAGAGATCGCTAAATTATATAAATATGCAGGCTTTACCCCCGGCCCCGGCGCTACCTGGGATCCTTCAAAGGGCACATCGCCGGAATGGGTAAAGATCCACAACCTGCCTGACCACGTGTATTTCAACCACTCGCAGCACGTAAAAGTGGGTAATGTTCAATGCCAAACCTGCCACGGTAACATCCAGCAGATGGATAAAGTAAAACAAGAAGCTGAATTAAGCATGGGATGGTGTATTAACTGTCACCGTGAAACAAAGGTGAACTTTAATTACACAGACAGCACCGGTAATAAATTCTATAGCATTTACGAGAAGTTTCACAACGATATTAAAGCAGGTAAAATGGATAGTGTTACCGTGAAGGATATTGGCGGTATTGAATGTCAAAAATGTCACTACTAAAATATCGGTTGATTAGCTAAGCTGATCCCGGCGCATAATGTCTCGATTGTAAAAATTAGCACATTAGCAGATTATCAAATTATCACATTAAAACTATGAGCGATAAAAAATACTGGCAAAGTTTCGCTGAATTAAATGATAAAGAAGGTGTTCAAAAGCTGGCGCAGAATGAGTTTGCGGAAGATCTGCCTTTTGAAGACCTGAATGACAAAGGTTTGTTCGATGCTAAAACTCCACGCCGCGATTTTTTAAAATACCTTGGATTCAGCACTGCTGCTGCTACCATAGCCGCCAGTTGCGAGGTTCCGGTAAGAAAGGCAATGCCTTATGTAAACAGGCCTGAAGACGTTACACCGGGTGTTGCTAAATACTATGCCTCCACTTATGTAATGGATGGCGATGTGGTTCCGGTTGTAGTTAAGGTAAGAGACGGACGTCCTATTAAGATCGAGGGTAACGAGTTATATCCTTTTACAAAAGGTGGTACATCGGCAAGAGCACAGGCTTCTGTGCTTGATCTTTACGATATGTACCGTATTCCGCACCCAAAGCGCAAGTCGGGTTCTACTTTCCAGGAAATCCCCACATTTGATCAATTAGACTCGCAGATCGGCAGCGCTTTAGCCGGTTTGGCCGGTGCACCTGCGGTTTTGTTGACAGGCACCATCGTTTCTCCTACCACTAAACAAATTATTTCAGAGTTTTTAGCTAAATATCCCGGCAGCCGCCATGTTCAGTACGATGCTGTTTCTTACAGCGGACTGATACAGGCGAACGGTGGTAAGATCCCGGCTTACCAATTTGACAAAGCAAAAGTAATTGTGAGCCTTGGTGCTGATTTTCTTGGTACCTGGTTGTCTCCTGTTGAATTTGCACGCCAATACGCGGTTGGCCGCAAGATTGACGAGAAGAATGTGGGCATGAGCAAGCATTACCAGTTTGAAAGCTATTTGAGCATGACTGGTTCCTGCGCTGACGAACGTTTTACACACCGTCCTTCTGAAGCTGGTAAAGTGGCTTTGGCCTTATTGGCCGCTGTTGGCGGACAAGCTACAGCGCCTACTATTGCCGATGCTGCCTTACGCAATGCGATCCAAAAGGTGGCGAATGATCTGAAAGCTAACAGTGGTGCAGCTGTAGTAGTTAGCGGCAGCAACGATGTAAATGTACAAACCGTGGTAGCCGCCATCAACAGTGCTATCAGTGGTACTATTGATCCTGCTGTTACGTTAAACAACAGGCAGGGCATTGATGGCGATATGGTTTCGTTGGTAAACGCTATGAACGCCGGGCAGGTGGGTGCTTTATTCATTTATGGCGCTAACCCTGTTTATGATTATTTCGATGCTGACAGGTTCAAAGCGGGTTTGGCGAAAGTAAGGCTGAGTGTTTCTTTCAATGAAAAAATGGATGAGACGACGGAGCTTTGCCAATACGCGGTTCCTTCACATCATTATTTAGAAAGCTGGGGCGATGCAGAGCCAAGAACAGGTTATGTAAGCTTTATCCAGCCTACTATTTTCCCTCTTTTCAAAACACGTCCATTCCAAACTTCTTTGTTGAAGTGGAGTGGTAACAATACAGACTACGAAACTTACTTCCGCAATTTTTGGATGGGCAAGCTGGGTGGCCAGCAAGCGTTTGATAAAACATTGCAGGACGGTGTCCTGGCAACTACCGTAACTACTGCAACAACTACTACTGCTCCTGCTCCTGCAGCCGCTCCAGCCGGACTGGGTGCTGCTGTTGCAGCTATCAGCGGTGCCAAGACCGGTGGTAAAACGGAAGTGGTGTTGTACCAAAACGTAGCAATGGGTACCGGCAGCCAAGGCGGCAATCCATGGTTGTTGGAAGTTCCGGATCCTGTCACAAGGTCTTCGTGGGACAACTACGCCATCATCTCCACTAAAAAAGCAGATGAATTAGGCATAGACTATAAAAACATTGATTTCGAATATTATCCCGATAAACCGGTTATTGAAATCACAGCCGGCAATAAAAAAGTTACTTTACCAGCCTTGGTTTTACCGGGTATGCAGGCCGATACTATTGCAGTAGCAGTAGCCTACGGCCGCAGTGAAAATTTTGCAAAAGCTACCGAAGGCGTTGGCAAAAACGTTTACCCGTTTGCCCGCTGGAATGGCGGCAACATAGAATACGCCAACGATGTAACGGTTACTAAAACCGCTGACACCTATAAAGTAGCAAGAGTCCAGGTTCATAACTCGTACGAAGGCAGAACTGAAGTAGTAAAAGAAACTTCGCTGGCTACTTTTAAGCTGCATCCCAATGCTTACAAAGAATGGCGTGAAGAATTACACAAAGATTTTGCCCCACGCACAGGCGATTATAGCAATGAAGGAACACTGTTTAGTAAAAGCAGTGATACCATTCCCGGTGGTATTCGTATAGGCGATCATGTTCAACCAGGGATAAAATGGGGAATGTCAATAGACATGAACCTTTGTATCGGTTGTCATGCCTGCGTAGTAGCTTGTCACCTGGAGAACAACGTTCCTGTAGTTGGTAAAAGTGAAGTATTGCGCTTTCATGATATGCACTGGCTGCGCATTGACCGCTATTTTGTAAGCGATGACAAAAATCCAGATGACCTGAAAGCGGTTGTGTTCCAGCCCATGCTTTGCCAGCATTGCGACAACGCTCCTTGTGAGAACGTTTGCCCTGTAGCGGCAACGATGCACAGCTCGGAAGGTATCAACCAAATGGCTTATAACCGTTGTATCGGTACAAGATATTGCGCCAACAACTGTCCCTATAAAGTGCGCCGCTTTAACTGGGGTGATTATACAGGCGCCAGTACGCATGGTGTTCTCGGGCCTTCGAGCGGCGTAGGTAAGCTAGACCCTGTTGTTCATCAAATGAACGACGAATTGACCCGCATGGTGTTGAACCCGGATGTAGTAACCCGCAGCCGTGGTGTCATGGAAAAATGTAGTTTCTGCGTTCAACGTGCACAATTAGGTAAGCTGACCGCCAAGCTGGAGAACAGAACATTGGGCGGCGATGAAGTGAAATCGGCATGTGCGCAAGCCTGTCCGACCAACGCTATTACTTTCGGTAATGTGAACGATAAAACAAGTACGGTTTCCAGAATCAGAGAAGAAAATCCGCAACGCCTGTTTTATGTGATAGAACAATTGCACACTTTGCCAAACGTAAGCTACCTGGCTAAGATCAGAAATACAGAAGAGATCATAGCGCTTGGCGAGCCAGGGGCGGAACATGCGCAGCAATCGAAAGAAGAACCTGTGCCTGCCAGGAATGAGCCGGCAACACAAGGACATTAGAAAGTTAGTCGTTCATAGTTGATTGTTCATAGCCTTTTTCTTTCACGTCCCATGAACTATTAACACTGAACCATGAACGAAAATGTTTGATAAAGACAAAAGTTGACATCATAATATTTTAAAAAAGCTTGAGGCTTGAGGCTTTTAGCTGTAGCTTTTAATTATATGGCATTACTTAAATACGAATCGCAGGTAAGACCACCGCTGGTAGATGGTATCAAAGATTATCACCAGGTAACCGAAGATATTTGTCGTCCAGTGGAAGCCAAACCTTCAAGGTTGTGGTGGATAGGATTTATCATTTCCGTTTGTATGCTTTTGTTCGGGGTGGTTTCTGTAACCCGTGAAGTATGGTTTGGTACGGGCCAGTGGAACCTGCACAAGACTGTGGGTTGGGGATGGGATATCACCAACTTCGTATGGTGGGTAGGTATTGGTCACGCCGGAACCCTGATCTCGGCCATCTTGTTACTCTTCCGCCAGGGATGGAGAACGGGTGTAAACCGTGCGGCAGAAGCCATGACCATCTTCGCGGTAATGTGTGCCGGCCAGTTCCCTATCTTCCACATGGGACGTGTGTGGGATGCCTTCTTTACCTTGCCTTATCCCAATACCCGTGGTCCTTTATGGGTGAACTTTAACTCACCGCTGTTGTGGGACGTATTTGCCATCTCAACTTACTTTACTGTATCGCTTCTTTTCTGGTATGCCGGCTTGTTACCTGATCTGGCTTCCATTCGCGACCGTGCCAAAGAAAAATGGAGAAAAGCTTTTTACGGAATTACGGCTTTTGGATGGACGGGCTCTACCAAGCACTGGCAAAGGCACGAAGCCCTATCATTGGTGCTGGCCGGTTTGGCTACACCACTGGTACTTTCTGTACACACCATCGTATCATTTGACTTTGCCACTTCGGTCATTCCGGGCTGGCATACAACCATCTTCCCTCCTTACTTTGTTGCGGGTGCTATCTTCTCGGGTTTTGCTATGGTGCAAACGCTGTTGTTAGTAACAAGAAAAGTTTTGCATCTCGAAGACTATATCACCATGGAGCACATTGAAGTAATGAACAAAGTGATTGTACTGACAGGCTCTATTGTAGGTATTGCTTACCTGACAGAGCTTTTCATGGCGTGGTATTCAGGCGTTAAATATGAGCAATTTGCTTTCTTCGAAAGCCGTGTAAACCTGAACAGCCCTTATGGCTGGAGTTATTACCTGATGATGGGCTGTAACGTGCTGTCTCCCCAGATCTTCTGGTTTAGAAAAATGAGAAGGAACCTGTACGTTACTTTCTTTATGTCCATCCTGGTAAACATCGGTATGTGGTTCGAACGTTTTGTGATCATCGTTACTTCTATTTACCGTGATTACCTGCCTTCTTCCTGGGCTACTTATTATAGTCCGACTATTTGGGAAGTTGGCTTTTACATAGGCACATTTGGATTATTCTTTACCTGCTACTTCCTGTTTGCCAAATTCTTCCCCGTAATTGCAGCGGCAGAGATCAAGCATATTTTGAAGAAGAGCGGTGAAAATTATAAAGAGAAAATGACGGAAGCGGAAGAGGATACAGTAGAGGAATTTGTACATGAACATGCTCACCATTAAATGGAGGAGCACAATCAGTAACAAAAAATTTAAAACCAGAAACAAGAAAAATGGCGATAAAAAAATTTGTTGTAGGGTGTTTTGATGACGAACAGGTATTGTTTCCTGCAGTGAAAAATGTGCGCAAGGCCGGTTATAAGATTCACGACGTGTACACGCCGATGCCGGTACATGGCCTGGATGCAGCAATGGGTTTGAGAGATACCAGCCTGCATACTGCCGGATTTATTTACGGTCTTGCCGGTACCACTACGGCCTTCAGCTTTATTACCTGGGTATTTACCAGCGACTGGCCATTGAATATTGGCGGTAAACCGTTTTTTGCCTTACCTGCGTGGATACCGATCATGTTCGAGCTGACCGTGTTATTTTCTGCCGTGGGTATGGTACTTACCTTTTGTTATTTATGCCAACTGGCTCCGTTTGTAAAAAAAGACCATTTTCACCTAAGGGCAACGGACGATCTTTTTGTAATGGCTATTGAGTGTACAGAAAAAACCAACGATGCCGAGGTAACCGAATTTTTACAAAAAATGGGCGCCAAAGAAGTAAGTACGCAACATAAAGAAACAGGCTGGTGGCTTGGCCGCTATGACAAACAGGAAAAATTATACAAAAACGAAGTAGAAGCTGTTAGTTAATAAAATAAACTTTTTGATGAAAAAATTTGTAATTGCTGCAGGATGTATGGCCATAAGCTTTGGCTTTGTGAGCTGTGGCGCACATGGCGATGATCCTGGACATGCTTATATGCCCGACATGTATTATAGCCGTGCGTACGAATCTTATGGATATAATGATGTAGGCGGCGAAAGGGATAGCTTAAAAGCACGTGGCATCAATTATACAGCAATGCCTGTACCCGGTACCGTAGCCCGTGGCGAAGAATTACCTTACCACATGACTAATGATTCGGCAGGACTAACTGCGGCCAACTTGCTGAAAAGTCCTTTAGACTCAGCTACCAATATCACTGCTGCCAATATGAAGGAAGCTGAACGTATTTACCTGATCAATTGTGGTATTTGTCATGGCGATAAATTGGATGGCAACGGACCTTTATGGAACGGCGGCAACGGCCCTTATCCATCTGCACCGCGTAACCTGATGGACGATTACACAAAAAATTTAAGTGACGGACATATATTTCATGTGATCACTTATGGTAAAGGTGCTATGGGAAGTTATGCTTCGCAAGTGCATCCGGAGCAACGCTGGTGGATCATTAAATACATCAGGTCAAAACAAGGCGGCGGCGCTACAGCAGCAAAGACAGATTCTACCGCAGCTAAAGCAGCACCGGCTACAGATTCAACCAAAACAAAATAATTAGCGGATCGATAAAAAGAGAGTAATGACAATTAGAGAACAATACGTAATACCTAAAAAATACAACACCTTATCACTGGCTTTGATGGCTGTTGGTGTGTTGTCTATCATCCTTTTGTTTATTACCCATGGCTCAAAAAGCGGTGTGGAAAATGAAGCTGTCAGGGCCAGGTTCTGGGCTTCATTGATTCAAAACAGCGTTTACTTTTTGCTTGTTGTAAATGCAGCCATGTTCTTTCTTTGCGCCGCCACATTAATGTGGGCAGGCTGGCAAATATCTTTCAAACGGGTGGTAGAAGCCATTTCTGCCTGCGTGCCGGTTGTTGGCATCATCACTTTTGTAATTTTAATGGCTGTTGTTTTTGGTGGCGATCATGCTATTTATCACTGGACAGATGCTGAGCATGTGCAGCATGACGCAGTGCTTTTAGGCAAATCAGGTTTTTTGAACAAAGGTTTTTTTACTGTTTGGAGCATCATCACTATAGGCGGTTGGTCATGGCTTGGATGGAAAATGCGCAAGCTTTCCCGCAGCATAGACGACCGTAAGCTTAGTCTGGAAGAAGCACGCAGATATATGTGGAGCAATACGGTTTGGGCCGGCGTTTATATTGTATTGTTTGGTTTAACCGTTATGTCGTGTACGCCGTGGTTTTGGCTGATGAGCATTGATGCACACTGGTACTCTACCATGTATAGCTGGTACACATTCGCCAGCACATTTGTGGCTGGCATGGCATTGATCACCATTTTTGTTGTGTTTTTAAAGAACAATAACTACCTCGAGCTTACAAACCGTGAGCATTTGCACGAGTTAGGAATTATGCTGTTTGCGTTCTCTATCTTCTGGACTTACCTCTGGTTCGACCAGTTCATGCTGATTTGGTACGCTAACATTCCTGAAGAAACTGTGTACTTCAAGGTTCGTATGCAAGGCCCTTACAGGGGTATCTTTTTCCTTAACCTGATCATTAACTTTTTAGCACCTTTCTTACTGCTGATGACCAAAACAGCAAAAAGAAATTATGGTACCGTAACCATGTTATGTGTGGTAATTTTGTTTGGCCACTGGCTGGATTTTTATCAAATGGTAATGCCTGGCCCGGTAACTGATCCAAAAACACATTTAACCCACGTACCTTTTATGCTTGCCGATTTCGGAATTGCGTTGGGCTTTGTGGGACTGATTATGTTTACAACTGTACGGGCATTGGCTAAGTGGCCGTTGCTGGCAAAAAATCATCCGTTACTCAAAGAAAGTATTGTTCACCATACGTAGAGAGAGAAAGCTAATAGTAACAGCAAAAAAGAAATGATCTTAGTATAATAAAGTAAGAATGAAATGGGCGATACGGTTCATTTCGATTCGAACATTTTCAAATTGTTTTAGAATATGTCAACTATCTGGATAATTGTAGCGTTCATTTTGGGATTTGTCATTGTATTTCAAATAGCCAAGGCAAGTGAATACGTGGCCATTTTGAGGGGCGAAGACAAAACCCGTAAAGAAACAAACAGAATCAACGCATTTTTACTTTTAGCCTTTCTGGTGGTTGGTTTGTTTGGCGTTTGGTATTGCAATGAAACATTAAAGGATAAGATACTTCCCGAATCGGCGTCTGACCATGGCGAAAGAATTGACACCATGATCTGGATCACTTTAGGAATTACCTTTTTCGTGTTTTTGATTACACAGATCCTTTTGTTCTGGTTTGCCTATAAATACCAGGAAAAAGACGACAGGAAAGCCTATTATTATCCCCACAACAATAAGCTTGAGGTTATCTGGACCGTTATTCCCGCTATTACCTTAACTGTTCTGGTAGGATTTGGTCTGTACTATTGGTTTCAAATTACAGGCGAAGCACCGAAAGATGCACAAATAGTAGAAGTGACCGGCAGCCAGTTCAAATGGGAGTTTCGCTATCCCGGCAAAGATGGAAAACTGGGAAGAAAATATTTTAAAGAAATTGACGAAGTAAAAGCAAATCCTTTAGGGCAAATTTGGAGTGACCCTGACAATCATGATGACATTGTTGGTAGCCAGGAAATGCACCTCATAGTGAACAAACCCGTTAAACTGATAATTAACGCCAAAGACGTTATTCACGACGTAGGTCTTGTTCATTTCCGTATGAAAATGGATGCCGTGCCTGGTATGCCTACAACCATGTGGTTTACACCGAAATACACAACGCGGCAAATGAGAGAAAAATATGGTGAAGATTTCAATTATGAAATCTCGTGCGACCAGATGTGTGGTAAAGGCCACTATAGCATGAGAGGAACAGTAGTAGTGGAATCGGAAGCAGAGCATAAAGTTTGGCTGGCCAAACAAACGCCTCAGTATGTTACTGCCATGGGCACCACTTCAACAGCTGCTGCAACACCTGCTAAAACAGATTCAACGGCCAACGGCACAAACCCAGTAAAAACAAGTAATTAATCCAAAAGGTTAAACAATATTTGATATGAGCAACGACCAAACAATACATGTACATGAAGGAGCAGTGGGAACGCATGAGGTACATCACCATGACGGCAATGGACATCACCACCATAAGCAAAGCTTCATTACAAAATATATTTTTAGCCAGGATCACAAAACTATTGCCAAGCAGTTTTTGATAACAGGTATTGCCTGGGCTATTGTTGGCGCATTGTTTTCTGTTCTTTTCCGTTTGCAACTGGGTTATCCCGATCAAACCTTTCCTTTTTTGGAGACTTTATTGGGTAAATGGGGCAAGGGTGGAAAGATAGACCCTGAGTTTTATTATACGGCTGTTACCATGCACGGAACGATCATGATCTTCTTTGTGCTTACAGCCGGATTGAGTGGAACCTTTGCCAATCTTTTAATTCCGCTGCAGGTGGGCGCCCGTGATATGGCATCGCCGTTTTTGAACATGCTGTCTTACTGGTTTTTCTTTATTGCCGGTATTGTAATGATGTCTTCCCTGTTTTTACAAACAGGTGCAGCGAGTGGTGGCTGGACTTCCTACCCACCGTTGAGTGCCTTGCACGATGCCTCGCCAGGCTCTGAAAAAGGTGTTGATTTCTGGCTCGTCAGTATGGCTTTATTCATTGTATCGCAGTTAATGGGCGGATTGAACTATGTGTCTACCATTTTAAATATGCGTACTAAAGGCATGAGCATGACCAGGATGCCATTGACCGTATGGGCTTTGTTCTTCACGGCTGTATTAGGTATTCTTTCTTTTCCAGTGCTATTGTCTTCAGCTATTTTATTGTTGTTCGACAGGAACCTGGGTACAAGCTTTTACCTGAGTGATATTTATGTGGCAGGTAAAATTTTACCTAACGAAGGTGGTAGCCCTATTCTTTACCAGCACTTGTTCTGGTTCCTGGGCCACCCCGAAGTGTATATTGTAATTCTGCCAACCATGGGTATTGTGTCTGAAATACTCAGTATTAATTCAAGGAAACCGATATTTGGTTACATGGCCATGGTGGGTTCGTTGTTTGCCATCTGTATTCTGGCATTATTGGTATGGGCGCATCACATGTTTGTAACCGGTATGAATCCATTCCTCGGCTCTGTGTTTGTGTTGCTTACTTTGCTTATCGCCATTCCATCAGCTATTAAAGTATTTAACTGGATAACTACTATCTGGCGGGGCAACATCCGGTTTACGCCGGCAACGCTTTTTTCAATTGGCTTTGTAAGCATTTTTATTTCGGGAGGATTAACCGGTATTTGGTTAGGTAACTCAACGATTGATATACACGTACACGATACCTATTTTATTATTGCCCACTTCCACCTTGTAATGGGTGTTGCAGCCTTCTTCGGGATGTTTGCCGGCATCTATCACTGGTTCCCTAAAATGTTTGGCCGCTACATGAACAATACTTTAGGCTACATACATTTTTGGGTGACATTGGTTGGTGCGTATCTTATATTCTGGCCAATGCACTATATGGGGCTGGCAGGTGTGCCACGCCGTTACCTTGATTTCAGTTTATGGCAGTCCTTCAACCAGTTTAGCAGCCTCAATAAAATGATCTCAATTGTTACCATCATTGTTTTTGCTGTAAGTCTCATGTTTGTGTTCAATTTCTTCTATTCTATTTTCAAAGGAAGAAAAGTAAGAACACCGAACCCGTGGGATGCAACAACTTTGGAATGGACCACACCGATCAACCCGGGGCATGGCAACTGGGAAGGTGATATTCCTGAAGTATATCGCTGGCCTTATGATTACGGAAAAGATGGAAGAGATTTTATTCCACAGACGGAGCCGGTGAAACCAGGCGAAACCGGACACTAAGTTGATAAGTGAAGATTGAATAGTTGTGCAAGAGAGATAAATGAATGAAAATAGTTTTTTGAAATAAAGGTGTTTGCAGGCACGGTAAACAAATGCATGGAAATGGGTCATTCAGACGCAATAGCAAAACACAGGGTAAAAAACACGAAGCTGAAAGATTATCTGCAGCTTACTAAGCCATCGCTTAATATCATGGTGGTGTTTTCCAGTGTTATCAGCTACTTGCTGGCTCCCAAAGTGGTAGCCTATGATTGGCTGATGATCGTGCTTTTGTTTATTGGCGGCTTTTTGGTAACGGGCAGCGCCAATGCCATTAACCAGACCGTTGAAAAAGATACCGATGCCATAATGAAGCGTACTGCCAAAAGGCCTGTGGCTTCCGGAAGAATGAGTGTTTCGGAAGGATGGGCTTTTGCAATAGTAACAGGCATTATAGGCGTTTTTATTCTGGGTTATTTTTTCAACTGGCTGTGTGCCGGCCTGGCTGCATTTAGCTTGTTTTTATATGCGTTTATTTACACGCCTTTAAAAAAAGTAAATGCGATAGCGGTTTTGGTCGGTGCGTTTCCCGGTGCTTTGCCTTGTTTAATTGGTTGGGCAGCAGGTAACGATGCTATTTTTGAAAATGGCCATGGCTGGAAAGACTATGGAGGTTGGGTGTTATTTGCGATTCAGTTTCTATGGCAGTTCCCGCATTTTTGGGCCATAGCCTGGATAGCGCATAAAGATTATTCCGGCGCCGGATTTAAGTTATTGCCCACAGAAAAAGGGCCCACCAAATTCACGGCTTTGCAAACGATCATTTATGCACTTTTGCTGGTGCCGGTTTGCTCACTGCCTTATCTTATCGAGTTGTCGGGAATGACAAGCTTGATGGTGGTAACGCTGGCAAACGTTTTTTTGATTACACAATGTGTAAGGTTGTATATTCAAATGGATGTAAAGGCGGCAAGAAGGGTGATGTTTAGCAGTTACATTTATTTACCTATTGTACTGCTGGCATTATTGGCTGACAAGATTCCCTTTGCCACAGGAGCAGGGATCAGCAGTCTTTTACACATGGTGCATACATTAATTGCTTAAGATTTTAGAACAAAATGTTGACAGATATAAACTTGAAACCATCTCAAAACATGCCATTAGGTAATGGAGGCAAAACGCACCCGCACAAGTTTGCGCTATGGGTGGCCATAGCCAGCATCATTATGATGTTTGCAGGGCTTACCAGTGCCTACATTGTAAAAAGCGGGCAGGCTAATTGGCAGGAGGTAAAAACACCAACCACGTTTTGGTATTCTACCGCTGTGCTCATTATTAGCAGCATAACCATCCAGGCTTCTTTAAGGGCCATCAAGCAGAAGGCCATGAACCAATACCGTTCCCTTCTTTTGGTGACCTTGCTTTTGGGTATCACGTTTGTCATTCTGCAATGGATTGGTTTTAGCTGGTTGTGGCGTCATGGAGTGCATTTTGAAGGAGCCGGAGAGGGCCAGTTCTTATATATCATTTTCGGGCTGCATGCCTTACACGTATTAGGCGGCATTATTGCATTGATCGTAATTCTTGCCAAACAATATTTTGGTAAAGTAAGAAGCTATAACACAACAGCTGCTGAAGTAATGAGCACTTACTGGCATTTTGTAGATGTGTTATGGATTTATTTGTTGATCTTTTTTATTTGGATAGGATAAAAGAGCTTGTGGTTTGTGTTTTATAGCTGGAAGTTGGTTCCTTAGATTCAATGTTCATTCGCTATAAACATTATGACAAACGCAGCCACAACGATGTATAAAAAGAAGTAAGGTCTGTAGTTTGAAACAGAACTGCAAACCAAAAACTAAAAACTATAAACTTAATTATGGCAACAACTGCTACGGCAAAAACAACATGGTGGAACGGAGGTAAAAGTCCGTTCAATGTGGAGTATGGAAAACTGATGATGTGGTATTTTTTGATAAGTGATGCTTTTACTTTTGGAGCATTTCTTATTTCTTATGGTACCATTCGGTTCTCCCAGAATTATTGGGCTAATCCTAACGTGGTTTTCAATACGTTTCCGGGAACAGGGCATGCCAACCTGCCGCTTGCCTTTGTAAGCTTAATGACCTTTATTTTGATCATGAGTTCTGTAACCATGGTTTTGGCCGTACACGAAGGACATCACGGTAATAAAAAAGGTGTAATCAAATGGCTGGCCTGGACCATCGTCGGTGGTATTGCCTTCCTTTTGTGCCAGGCCTGGGAGTGGACGCACCTGATCACCGGTGAACACGCAGTGCTGATTGGAAATAAATTAGACGTAATTGGACAAACAACAAAAATCAACCCCTGGGGACAAGAGGTAAACATATCCGCTGCTGCCAGTGCTTTGCAAAACACGCCGCACGATGTTTTGGTAAAATTGGCAGGCATACATCATGCAGATCTGAACCATGCCCAGTTAGCTGCTATGTCTGATGCACAATTGCGTGGCATGATTGACGTAGCAGAATTGCATGTACGGGAAACAGGCCCTGTAGCATTCGGTGGCTTCTTTTATGGCATTACCGGTTTCCACGGTTTCCACGTTTTTTCAGGTGTTATCATTAACATCATCATGTTGATCATGACAACAAAAAATGTTTTTGAAAACAGGGGCCACTACCTCATGATTGAAAAAGCAGGTTTGTACTGGCACTTTGTGGACCTCGTTTGGGTATTTGTATTTCTTTGCTTTTATCTTGTTTAATTCAATCTTTAACTTATTACGATAAATGGAACATAACACACAATCAACGGAAATAACTTATCATCACGAGCCGCAGGAAAGTACCCGCCGCATCTGGAGAACGTTTTGGATATTACTGATCATTACCATGATTGAATTGGGCCTTGGCTTGCTCATGTATGCCGTGCCCGGCATGGCGCCATGGGTACACCTTTTCGTTAAAGGTGTGATCTGCATTCTTACTTTGGCCAAAGCATTTTATATTGTTAGTGTATTCATGCACCTGGGCGATGAAATCAGGAACATGATCATGACAGTAGTAGTACCACTAATGTTATTCGTGTGGTTTATCGGCGCTTTTTTATGGGATGGTAATTCTTACAGAACCATGCGCAACCGCTACGATAAATATAAAATGGAGCACACCATGGAAAGGCCGGTGCAAAAAGGTGACACTACGCAACATGGTTTTGGCGGCTAACCGCAAAACAGTAATTTTTAATGAATCATGGCCATCCGCGTTGCGGTTAATGTCCTGTTATAATCAAATAGCTTAACCACTGCCTGCATAATTTTGCGGCGGTGGTTTTTTTTATCACAGATTTCACGGACCTACTTAAAGAATTCACAGATGCTTTAAAAAATAGGCGCTCCTTATCCGCGGAATCATTTTCACAAATCTGTGAAATTGGTAGCTATGAATAAAAAAGCTCTCTACGGAATTATCCTGGCAGTTGTGCTTCCACTTGCCGGTTATTTTGCTTTAAAAACCGCTGCAAAAGGCGCTGCCGTAATGCCGCGACATTATTTGCCTGATTCGGTTATAACTGTAACAAAGGCCGGCAAGCAATACAGCGATACAGTATGGCACCGCTTACCCGAAATTAGTTTTACCAACCAGTTAGGTGACGCTGTATCCTGGAAAGATATGGAAGGGAAAATTGTGGTAGCCGATTTCTTCTTTACACACTGTCCTACTATTTGCCCGGTAATGACGGCGAATATGAAGAAGCTGCAGAACGGTATTAAAAACAGTGACAAAATAGATAATCCCGGCGGAGATTTTGTACAATTTCTTTCCTTTAGCATCGACCCCGAAAGAGACACGACAGCGCAATTAAAAAAATGGGCTGACCGCTTTCAAATTGATCCACAAAGTTGGTGGTTGCTTACCGGCAACCGGAAAAAGATCTATGATTTTTCTATCAACGATTTAAAATTGCTGGCGCAGGATGGTGGCCCTGTTGATTCTAACTTTTTACACACAGATTATTTTGTGCTGATTGATAAGAACCGTAATGTTCGCGGCTATTATCATGGCCTCGACTCAACGGCTTTGGAACAACTCTCTCATGATATTGTATTGCTGTACCTGGAAAAAGATCCAAAAGAAAAATCATTTTTCTCGGGCAAACTTGAGTTAATTGCCGTTGTTTTCATTATTGCAGCCATTGGTATTGTAATAGGAGCAAGGGTTTTAAAAAGAGAGAACAGAAACTCATGAACATCAGCTTAAAAAAGAACGACCGCAAAGCAGCGATATGGATCTATAGTTTTTCTGTGATTGTATTTGTTGCCGTCACGGTGTTGGAAAGAGTAACGGTAAATGTTGACCTGGGTTTTGATCCTCACCTGCTTGCTTTAATAAATGCTGTTATCAACACAACAGTTTCTATTTTATTGATAGCAGGTTTAATAGCTGCAAAAAACAGAAGACTAAAGACTCATAAAAACATCATGCTTACGGCTATTGGCCTTTCTGTAATTTTTTTAGTCACCTACATTCTTCATCACCTCTTTGCCGGATCGACCCTTTATGGTGATGTTGACAAAAATGGCATTGTGGATGCTGCTGAAAAAGCAGCTGCCGGCAGCATGCGGTATATGTATTTCTTTTTATTGGGCACCCATATTTTGCTGGCAGGTATTTCGCTTCCGTTTATTTTATTTACGGCATATCGTGGCTTGATTAACGAGAACACAAGACACCGCAAAATTGCGAAGATCACGTGGCCGCTGTGGTTGTATGTAGCTGTAACAGGGCCTGTTGTGTATTGGATGATCAGTAAGTTTTATTAAGGAATTGCTTTTTAAAATAGAAATTACTATAAAGACAAATAAAGCATTTATAATTTGCCCGGCCATTGTTGCCGGGCTAATTGTTTTTGTACTGTATATAAATTCCGCATTACATTTTTAATCCTCACATTTTGAAATAAAGTTTTTCGATAAAAACCCGGTTATGTCTATGCCCGGTCCTGGTTCAATACCTTCCAAAGCAGGTCTTTCAACTCCCGGATGTTTTTATGTGTAACTGATGAAATAAAGATACGTGGAATGCTCTGTGGCAGCTCCTCTTCTATTGCAGTTTTTAATTCATCATCCAGCATATCGCTTTTACTAATGGCGATGATGAATTGCTTGTGCAATAATTCTGGATTGTATTCTTCCAGTTCGTTCATCAAAATTTCAAATTCCTCTTTATGGTCTTTACTGTCAGCTGGAATTAAAAATAGCAACACCGGATTGCGTTCAATATGTCTCAGGAAACGATGGCCCAATCCTTTGCCTTCTGCAGCACCTTCAATAATCCCCGGCAGATCGGCTATGCAAAAGCTTTTTCCATCACGATATTCTACCATGCCCAATTGTGGCGTAAGCGTAGTAAATGCATAGTCGGCAATTTTAGGTTTGGCGGCCGTCATTACCGAAAGCAAGGTAGATTTACCGGCGTTGGGAAAACCTACCAAACCAACGTCGGCCAGTACTTTCAGCTCTAATATTTTCCAGCCTTCTTCGCCGGGCAGGCCGGGTTGTGCATGTTCGGGCGCCTGGTTGGTTGGGGTTTTAAAGTTTGTATTCCCGAGGCCGCCTTTGCCACCCGGCAGCCAGATTTTCTCTTCGCCATCATGCAAAATCTCTACTTCTTTTTCATCGGTTTCTTCATCTCGTGCAATGGTACCCAGTGGCACCTCCAGGATAATATCTTTTCCATTGCGGCCTGTGCGATTGTT